>NZ_JAAKUM010000005.1:0-227453 GCF_049175135.1 Aeromonas sp. 600724
CGCCAAGCGGTAAGGCAGCGGGTTTTGATCTCGCCATCCCTAGGTTCGAATCCTAGTACCCCAGCCATTTTTCTGTTCTCTTCCACATCAGTGGTCGATAACAAACGGCTATGTAGCTCAGTTGGTTAGAGCATCGCACTCATAATGCGGGGGTCACAGGTTCGAATCCCGTCATAGCCACCATTAATATTGCGGAAGTGGCGAAATTGGTAGACGCACCAGATTTAGGTTCTGGCGCCCTAGGCGTGAGAGTTCGAGTCTCTCCTTCCGCACCATTAATAGCAGTACCAAACAGACCAGCTCACGCTGGTTTTTTTGTATCTGAAATTTGCCTCTCCCCAGTTTTTCTCTCGCGCCTCTATTAACCCATCTCCACGTTAATTCCCGTCCACATCACTCTTCACTGATTCCGAGCACGCCTTGCCACTCTTGTCTCCCGGCCATAAAAAAGCGGCCCGCAGGCCGCTGGTGCACACATTCATCATCCCGGTTATCAGAACGGGAAGAACCAGGGGATCGCCACCACGCTGACCGCCATCACCAACAGGGTGAATGGCACCCCGATACGGATAAAATCGGCAAACTTGTAGTTGCCCGGCCCCAGCACCAGAGTATTCACCGGTGACGAGACCGGCGTCATAAAGGCAGCCGAGGCGGCGATGGCAATGGTCATGGCAAACGGATAGGGCGAGACTCCCATCTGCTGCGCCGTGCCCAGCGCAATGGGCGCCATCAGCACAGCTGTCGCGGTGTTGGAGATAAAGAGCCCGATCACCGCGCAGAGGGCAAACAGGCTGGCCAGCATGACCCGCGGCCCCATCTCCCCTACCGCATTGACCAGACCACCGACGATCAGATCCACCCCGCCGGTTTTTTGCAGCGCCAGCGCAAAGGGGAGCATACCGACGATGAGGATCAGGGTCGGCCAGTGGATCGACTTGTAGGCACTCTCCATATCGATGCAGCGAAACTTGCCCATCAGCAGACAGGCGATCAGCGCGGCAATCACGTTGGGCACCGGATCGGTCACCATCAGCAGGATCATCACTCCAAGACAAAAGAGGGCATGGATCGCCTGACTGCGGGCGGGGGCCATCTCGTCCACTTCAGCGGGCAGCCCCATCAGCAGAAAGTCGCGGCTATGGGTCTGCAACTGTCTGATATAGCTCCAATTCCCTACCACCAGCAGGGTGTCGCCCATCTGCAGCGGCTCATCCACTAGCTTGCCTGCCAGTGCCTCACCGTCGCGGCGCAGCCCCACCACGCTCAGACCATAGCTGGAGCGGAAGGTCACCTCACGCACGCTTTTACCCAGCAGCTTGGACTCGGGGATCAGCGACACCTCGGCCATCCCTACCTCCCGCGCCTGATCGGAGAAGTACTCCCCGCGCAGGATCATGGGTTCGAGCCGCGCCTCGCTGCAAAACGCCCGCACATCCACCTCGGGGTCTGACATGTCGATCAGCAGCACATCCTTCGCCTGGAACTCACTGATCCCCGACACCGGCACCATCACCCGGCGAAACTTGCGCCAGCGCTCCACCCCGATGACGTGGGCACCATAACGCGCACGCAGTTGCAGCTCGTCCAGGGTGTGACCAATCAGCGGTGAATCGGGCCGCAGCGCCAGACGACGGGCCCGACCGGCCAGTCGGTAGTCTCGGATGAGATCGCGCAGGGTGCGGCGCCCGGTCGGCTTGCCCTTGCCCTCTTCTCCCTCGCCCACCAGGGAGCCGCGCACCAGCAGCATGTAGAGGATGCCCAGCCCCAGGATCAGCACGCCCATGGGGGTGAAATCGAAGAACCCGAAACCGTGAATGCCGTGACGCATCAGCTCGCTGTTGACCACCATGTTGGGGGGCGTGGCCACCAGCGTCATCATGCCGCTGATCAGCCCGGCAAAGCCGAGGGGCATCATCAGGCGACCGGCCGGGATCCCCATCCGGTTCGCCACGCTCAGCACCACCGGGATAAAGATGGCCACCACCCCGGTGCTGCTCATCACAGCCCCCAGACTCGCCACCGCCACCATCAGCAACACCAGCAGCTTGGTCTCGCTGCTGCCCGCTACCTTCACCAATGCATCCCCCACCTGATAAGCGATGCCGGTGCGCACCAGCCCCTCACCCACCACAAACAGGGCGGCTATCAGAATGACGTTGGGATCGCTAAAGCCCGCCAGCGCCTCCGGCAGGGTGAGGGTGCCGCTCAGCACAAAGAGGATAATGATCAACAGGGCGACCACGTCCATGCGCACCTTGTTGGTCATAAAGAGATAGATGGCGCCAGCCAGCAGACAGAGCACCCAGACAAGCTCGGAATTCAATACAACCTCCTTTTATCACGTGATTCTCCTCCCGGAGAGTGGACTCTATCAGACCACAGCCATGGCGCTATCATCTTGCTACATATCAATAAAGTCCGGCCCGCCGGGGCCCCATAACCCATCACTGCTGGAATAACTGGGCACCAGCGGCGATTTCTTTGATATGGGCCAAGCCCGGGGCGGACAAAAGTCCTGCCCCTCCTCCCCCTCACCCCTTAGAATGGCGCCCTCGCATACTAACCCTCATGTCCAAGGATCAGAAAATGAGCATATTCGAGCTGTTCAGCATCAATAACACCCTAGTGACCATACCGCTGGGTGGCGGCTATGCCATGTCATGGATTGAAGCCATCGGCACCCTGTTCGGGCTGGCCTGTATCTGGTTCGCCAGTCAGGAGAAGACCATCAACTACCTGTTTGGCCTGATCAACGTCAGCCTGTTTGCCATCATCTTCTTCCAGATCCAGCTCTACGGACTGTTGATGCTGCAGCTGTTCTTCTTCTGCGCCAACGTCTACGGCTGGTACGCCTGGACCCGCCCGGCCAACGATCAGGGGGATACCCTGCAGATCCGCTGGCTCAGCAAATCCAAACTGATGGTGACCGCCGCCGTGAGCGTGCTGGCCATCGCCCTGCTGACCCGCTATATCGACCCGGTCTTCGCCACCCTGGCGCGCACCTCGGTCTCCCTGCTCAACCTGTTTGGTGCCAACCTTGCCATCCCCGAGCCCTCCCCCGATGCCTTCCCGTTCTGGGATGCCAGCATGACGGTGCTCTCGGTCGTAGCCCAGATCCTGATGACCCGCAAATACGTGGAGAACTGGATCCTCTGGGTCGTCATCAACATCATCAGCATCGGTGTCTATGCCGCGCAGGGCGTTTACGCCATGTCGCTGGAGTATCTGATCCTGCTGTTTATCGCCGCCAACGGCACTCGCCTCTGGGTGATTGCCGCCAAGCGCCAGCCACAAGGTCTGTAAGCCATGAGTCTGTTACCCCATCTCCAGTGCCGCCCCGACCAGATTGCCGAGCGGGTGGTACTGTGCGGCGACCCGGCCCGGGTCGATCGCATCGCCAGCCAGCTCGAACAGTGTGAAGTGCTGGGGCAAAACCGGGAGTTTCGCCTCATCAACGGCCGCTATCAGGGGCTGCCCATCACGGTCTGCAGCACCGGCATTGGCGGCTCCTCGGCCATCATAGCGCTGGAGGAGCTGGTGCAAGCCGGCGCCCGCTCGCTGATCCGGGTCGGCTCCGCCGGTGCCCTGCAGCACGACATCGGCCTTGGCGACCTTATCGTGGTGGAAGGGGCGGTTCGCAATGAGGGGGCCTCACAGGCCTATCTGCCCGCCGAGTACCCCGCCTGCGCCGATATCTGGCTGCAGGCCGCCTTGCTCAACCATGTAGCGACCGGCAGCCAGCCTCATTGGCACGGGCTGGTACGCTCCCACGACAGCTTCTATCGAGATGATGAGCAGGAGGTGTGCCGCTACTGGCATGCCCGTGGCGTGCTCGGCGCTGACATGGAGACCGCCTCCCTGCTGACCTTGGGTCGCCTGCGCAAGGTGCGGGTCGCCGCCGTGCTCTGCAACGTGGTGCTATTCGAGCAGGATGTGCAACAAGGGGTGGCGGATTACGCCAGCGCCGAACAGGCGATGATGGCCGGTGAGCAGCACGCCATCGCCGCCGCCCTCCACGCTCTGGTGCAATAACCCGCAAACCGTTAACTGCGGCACATCCGCTACCGTGCGGGCTGGTATCCGGCCCGCACTCTTGCTAGCCTCATGGCCCACGTCATCCGGTGCGACAGGCAAGTCATGCAGCAACAGCCCTACCCCCTCGGCCGTTTTCACGCCGAACTCCAGCAGCTTGAACCCCGCTTTGCCGCGGCGCTCGACGCCTGCACCCTGTTTCTGCGCCGTTACCTACCGGGCGAATTGATCATGCGGCAGGGGGAGCAGAGCGAGCAGCTCTATCTGGTCGAACATGGCCGGGTCTCCCTCAACAGCACGGTACACTCTGGCCGCCGCTTCCAGCTTGGCGAAATTGAGTGCCACAGCCAAATCTTCGGCGAGATGGAGTTCTTCAGCGCAACCCCGGTACAGTGGAACGTGGTGGCAGAGACCGAGCTGGATGCCCGAGTCATCTGCGCCCACAAGCTGGCCCAGCGCCTGCTGGCAGAACCTGAGTTGACCCTCTTCTTCGCTGCGGCGCTTGCCAGCGACTATCTCGACACCCTGGAGATCACCACCAGCCGGCTGCTCCACCCCATCGCCTACAACATCGCCTATGAGCTATGGCGTGAGCGCCAGCGCACTCCGATGCTGGGATCGCGCAAGCGGGCCCATGAGGCGGCGCGCTTCGGCACCACCGAGCGGGTTTACCGCCGCGCCCTCAAGGAGCTGGTCGAACAGGGCATAATTGCCGACAGCAGTGACGGCCCCGTTATCACCGATCTGGCCAAGCTGCGCGCCTATCTCGATCTTTGATTTCCATTCACCTCATTTCGATTCACCCAGTCAGGAGTCACCATGTCTGCTCATTCCTATCCCGAATTCACCTTCTTCAGCCGCTTCGTTGCCGACATTCAGGCGGGCCGCAAGACCATCACCATCCGCGACGAGAGCGAGGCCAACTGGCAGCCCGGCCAACGTCTGGCGCTGTTCACCAACCCGGAGCATCAGCCCTTTGGCACCATAGAGGTGCTCTCGGTCAAGGCGGTCGCCTTCGATGAACTGAATGAGGAGCACGCCCGTCAGGAGAACATGACCCTCCCCGAACTCAAACAGGTGATCCGCGATATCTACCCCGATCTGCCGCCGCTCTATGTGATTGAATTCAAACTGATTGCCTGAGCCGGATTTGGCCATTGCCGAGCGATGTGTTAATAGTGTCCTCTTTTGAATCATGGAGGTGACCCGAGTGTTTGAAATAGCGAGCCTGAAAGAGGGGATGATGCACGGGGTCGAGCTGTTCCAGCTGCTGCTGGAGATCATCTCCATCGCCTGTGTGGTGATAGGGCTTGGCAAGACCCTCTGGCTGGCGGCAAGAGTGCGGGATCACCAGCCCGGTTTTCCGCGTATTCGTCTCTGCTTTGGCAGTTGGCTCATTCTGGCGCTGGAGTTCCAGCTCGCCGCCGACATCTTGGCCACCACGGTCGCGCCAAGCAAGGAGGAGCTGATCCGCCTTGCCATCATCGCGGTGATCCGCACCTTCCTGAACTACTTCCTCGGCAAGGAGCTGGAAGCACAAGCGGAACGCCAACAAGAGAAGGCAGAGCGCCAGCAGGAGCAGCACAGCGAGCAGGCCAAGGCTGCTCAATAACCGGTATTCCTGCATAGCATCCAACGCTAAGTGCCGTGCCATCCCGACCACAGCCGTGGCCTGGGATGGCACCTTTGTGACCCTTCCCGCACTTTTGGCAATCAGCCAACAATGGAACCCTTTTCAAGGTTTCCCCTGCCCTGTCGAGTAGCAGCTCATCTGCGTAAGATAGAAAATCTCCTCCCCCAACCGGCCACGCTGATGAACCCGCAACCCCTCCACACGCCCGATATAGACCTCGATAGCTGCGTCATCTACCAGATCTACCCCATGAGCTTTCAGGACAGCGATGGCGACGGACTGGGCGACATCAACGGCATCCGTCAGCGCCTCGACTATCTGGCCACCCTCGGGGTCGATATGCTCTGGCTCACCCCCATCTATCGCTCCCCCAAACGGGACAACGGCTACGATGTGGCGGACTACCGTGCCATCGACCCCGCCTTCGGCACCCTGACCGAGATGGAGCTGCTGATAGCCGAAGCGGCCGCTCACGGCATCGGCATCATGATGGATATCGTCGCCAACCACACCTCCACCGAGCACGAGTGGTTTATGAAGGCACTGGCCGGGGATCCCCGTTATCAGAGTTATTACGTGTTTCGCGACCAGGCCTTCGTTGACGCTCACCCCATTACCTCGATTTTTGGCGGCAGCGGCTGGCAGTACGTGCCGGAGCTTGATCGCTACTACCTGCACAACTTCGATCCCAGTCAAGCCGATCTGGACTGGGACAACCCGGCGGTGCGCGCCGAAATGGCGGCGGTGATCAACTTCTGGCTGGGCAAAGGGATCAAGGGATTTCGCTTCGATGTGATCGATATGGTGAGCAAGGAGTGGGACCAGCTTGCCATGAGCAATGGCCCGCGCCTGCACGACTATATCCGCGAGCTCAATGCCGCCAGCTTCGGCGGCAAGGGGATCATCACGGTGGGGGAGACCTGGGGAGCCGATCTCGCCCATATGCAGAACTATTCGAACCACGATGGCAGCGAGTTCAGCATGGTGTTCAACTTCGAGCATCTGGGGCTGGGCAGTGACAAGTGGTCATCCCGCTTTGCTCCCCTCGCCTTCAAGCGAGCCATGGCCCGCCACCAGCAAGGGCTACACGGGCGTGGCTGGAACAGCCTGTTTCTCGGCAACCACGACCTGCCCCGCGCCGTCTCCCGCTTTGGCGATGACAGGCCCGAGTGGCGGGAAACCAGTGCCAGGCTGTGGGCCATGGTGCTGCACATGATGCAGGGCACTCCCTTCATCTATCAGGGGGAGGAGCTCGCCATGACCAACCGCCACTGGCAGCCGGACGAGCTGCGCGATGTGGAGGCAATCAACTACCGCGCCAGCCAGTCAGGGCTGGATCCTGCCGAGCTGAGTCGGCGGCTCGATGCCATCGGCCGCGACAACGCCCGTACCCCGATGCAGTGGGACGCTGTCCCCCACGCAGGATTCAGTACGGCCACGCCCTGGATTGCCCTCAATGCAAACCACGTCGAGATAAATGCCGCCGAGCAGATGGCCCGCCCCGACTCCCCGTTTCACTGCTATCGCCAGCTCATCGCCCTGCGCAAGGCTCACCCTGTCGTTCGCCACGGCAATTTCGATCTGCTGGATGGGGATGATCCCGAGCGCATCAGCTATCGCCGCCACTGGCAGGATCCGGCGAACGGCGAGCGGCACACCCTGCTGCTGCTCGCCAATCTCACTGCGAACCCCTTGCCGATGCCCCACTTCGACAAGGTGACAGACAAGATGCGGTTGCTGCTGGCCAATTACCCAGGCGAACCACTGCCACTCTTCGCCCCTTATCAGTGTGCCATCTGGCTGCGAGTGGATCAGGATTAACCCCGTGCTGACGGGCCATGCCAATGGCCCGTCAATCGCCATCCATCGGCTGTCAGCAGAAAATCATTCCCCCACGCGGCGGGATTAAATTAACCACTATTACTGACTTATTAATTGATTATTTATCCCGTTTGATACGCTCTCATTGCCCCTCTTACTATGCCTGCGACCTATCCATTGCCGATGCAACTATCGGCTTTCAAACTGGCATAGCAAAGTGGAAAACAGATGATCACCACAGACGGGAATAACGCAGTCGCCTCGGTGGCGTACCGCACCAGCGAAGTCATCGCCATCTACCCCATCACCCCCAGCTCGGCCATGGCTGAGCAGTCGTCGGCCTGGTCGAGCGAACGGGGCAAGAACCTCTGGGGGGATGTGCCCCGGGTTGTCGAGATGCAGTCGGAAGGGGGCGCCATCGCCGCCGTCCACGGAGCCCTGCAGACCGGCGCGCTGGCGACCTCGTTTACCTCGTCGCAGGGGTTACTGCTGATGATCCCCAACCTCTACAAGCTGGCGGGTCAGCTCATTCCCTTCGTGCTGCATGTGGCGGCGCGCACCGTGGCGACCCATGCGCTATCGATCTTTGGCGATCACTCGGACGTGATGGCGGTGCGCCAGACCGGCTGTGCCATGCTCTGTGCCAGCAATGTGCAGGAGGCGCAGGATTTTGCCCTGATCTCCCAGATAGCGAGCCTCAACAGCCGCCTCCCCTTTATCCACTTCTTCGACGGCTTTCGTACCTCTCACGAGATCGCCAAGATAGCGCCGCTCGCTGACGACACCCTGCGTGCCCTGCTGCCCGCTGATGCCATCCGCGCCCATCGTGACCGGGCGCTCACCCCCGACAAACCGGTCATTCGCGGCACCGCCGCCAACCCGGACACCTACTTCCAGTGCCGGGAGGCGAGCAATCCCTGGTATGACGCCGCCTATGGCCATGTGAGCGAAGCGATGCAGGCCTTTGGCGAGCAGACCGACCGCCACTACCGGCCGTTTGAATATGTCGGCCACCCGCAGGCGGAGCGGATTGTGGTGCTGATGGGCTCGGCCATCGGCACCTGCGAGGAGGTGATCGAGCGCCTGCTGGCCCAAGGGGAGAAGGTTGGGCTGGTGAAGGTGCGGCTGTTCCGTCCCTTCTCGGCCGAGCATCTGCTGGCCGCTATTCCCGAGAGTGCACGCTCCATCGCCGTGCTGGATCGCACCAAGGAGCCGGGCGCACAGGCCGAGCCCCTCTATCTCGACGTGATGACGGCGCTGGCCGAAGCGGTCAGCCGGGGCGAGCGGGCAAGCCTGCCGCGGGTTATCGGCGGCCGCTATGGTCTATCCTCCAAAGAGTTCGGTCCCGCCTGCGCGCTGGCGGTGTTTGCTGAACTGGCGCAGGAGAACCCGCGTCCGCGCTTTACCGTCGGCATCTTCGATGACATCACAGGTCTCTCGCTACCGCTAAACGCGCTGGACACCTCAAGCCCCATTCACAGCCAGCAACACAAGCTGGAGGCGCTCTTCTACGGCCTTGGCAGCGATGGCACCGTCTCGGCGGCCAAGAACAGCATCAAGATCCTCGGCAACCACACCGAGCTCTATCCGCAGGGCTATTTCGTCTACGACTCGAAAAAGGCGGGGGGTCTCACCGTCTCTCACCTGCGGGTGGGCGAGCGGCCGCTCCAATCGGCCTATCTGGTGGAAGAGGCGGACTTTATCGGCTGCCATCAGTGGCAGTTTGTCGACAAGTACCGGATGGCGGAGCGCTTGAAAGCGGGCGGCATCTTCCTGCTCAACACCCCCTACAGCGAAGCGGATATCTGGCAACGTCTCCCCAGCGAGGTGCAGCACGCCCTGCGCGAGAAAGAGGCGCGCTTCTACATCATCAACGCCGCCAAAATTGCCCGCGACTGCCAGCTCGGCAACCGCATCAATACCGTGATGCAGATGGCCTTCTTTCAGCTCAGCGCCATCATTCCCCCCGCAGAGGCGACCAGCCTGCTGAAGCAGGCCATCGCCACCAGCTATGGCAGCAAGGGACAAGCGCTGGTCGAACGCAACTGGCAGGCTCTGGAGGCAACCTGCGCCGCACTGACCAGGGTGCAACTTGGCGAGCTGGATCCTGCCAGCCGCCCGCGCCCACCGGTGGTTTCGGCCAAGGCCCCCGACTTTGTCCAGACCGTCACCGCCGCCATGCTGGCGGGGCTGGGTGACAGCCTGCCGGTCTCCGCCTTCCCGCCGGATGGCACCTGGCCGGTCGGTACTACCCGCTGGGAGAAGCGCAACATCGCCAAGGAGATCCCCATCTGGGAAGCGGAGCTCTGTACCCAGTGCAACTACTGCGTCGCCGCCTGTCCCCACTCGGCCATTCGCGCCAAGGTGGTAGAACCGGATGCACTGGCCGCTGCTCCCGCTACCCTGGATGCGCTGGATGTGAAATCCCGTGACATGCGCGGCCAGCAGTACGTGCTGCAGGTGGCGCCGGAGGATTGCACCGGCTGCAATCTCTGCGTAGAGGTGTGCCCGGCCAGGGATCGCAGCAACCCGGATCGCAAGGCGATCAATATGGCTTCGCGCCTCGATCACCTCGACGAGCAGAAGGCCAACTACGACTTCTTCCTCGACCTGCCAGAGCGCAGCGCCGAGCAGCTGGAGCGCATCGACATCCGCACCTCCCAGCTCATCTCGCCGCTGTTTGAATACTCGGGCGCCTGCTCCGGCTGTGGCGAGACCCCCTATATCAAGCTGTTGACCCAGCTCTATGGCGATCGGCTGCTGATTGCCAACGCCACCGGCTGCTCGTCCATTTATGGTGGCAACCTGCCTACCACCCCCTACACCACCAACGCCGACGGGCGTGGGCCGGCCTGGGCCAACTCGTTGTTTGAAGACAACGCCGAGTTCGGACTGGGCTTCCGTCTTACCGTCGATCAGCACAGGGAGCGGGTGCGCCGTCTGCTGGCGAGCCTGGGCGACACCATACCGGCAGCGCTGCGCGAGGCGCTCGGCGATGCCACCCTGCCGGTTTCCGAGCAGCGGGCCCATATCCAGCAGTTGCGAGCGCTTCTGCAGGAGAGCCAGACCCCGGCAGCCCAAGAGCTGGCTCGCGATGCAGACTATCTGGTGGAAAAATCGGTCTGGCTCATCGGCGGCGATGGCTGGGCCTACGACATCGGCTTTGGCGGGCTCGACCATGTGCTGAGTCTGGGGGAGAACATCAATGTGCTGGTACTCGACACCCAGTGCTACTCCAACACCGGCGGCCAGCAGTCGAAGGCGACGCCACTCGGTGCCATTACCAAGTTTGGCGAGCAGGGCAAGCGCAAGGGGCGCAAGGATCTCGGGGCCAGCGTGATGATGTATGGTCACGTCTATGTGGCGCAGATCTCCCTCGGTGCCCAGATGAACCAGACCGTGAAGGCGATTCAGGAGGCGGAAGCCTACCCGGGGCCGTCGCTCATCATCGCCTACAGCCCCTGCGAGGAGCATGGCTACGACATGGCCGAGAGCCACGAGCAGATGAAACAGCTGACTGCCACCGGTTTCTGGCCTCTCTACCGCTTCGATCCGCGCCGCGCTGACGAGGGCAAGTTGCCGCTGGCACTCGACTCGCGGGCACCCAATGCCTCGCTGGCCGAGACCTTGCGCCATGAGCCCCGCTTCCAGCGGCTGGAGCGCCAGCTGCCGGAGGTGGCCAGCCAGCTCTATCAAGAGGCAGAGCAGGAGGCCAATCGCCGCTTCGCCTGGCTGAGCCAGCTGGCGGGCAAGGAGAGTCCGGCGCAGGAGTAACCTGAGAATGGCTTGATGGCAACAGCCACTCTATTCGCCAAATAACAATCAGGGCTCCCCGCGGGGAGCCCTGATGCTAGCTATGGTGAGCCTATGTCGGCGCAGGTCAAATCAGGCGCTGATAGAGGCCAGCTCATGGCGCTTCAACGCCAGCAGGGTGATGAGCAGCGCCAGCGTGGCGATCAGTGCCATGCCGATATAGGTCGCGCTGAAGCCCGGGGCCAGCAGATCGGGGGCGAGCCGGCTCAGATCGCCACCGCTGCCAGCAGGCAGGCGCAAGTGGAACAGCATGGAGCAGATAGCCACGCCGACGGCACCGCCGAGCTCCCGCCCGAAGTTGAACAGCGACATGCCGATGCCGCGATCCTGCCGCGGCAGGGCATTCTGCACCACCACCGAGAGGGCGGGCAGCACCAGACCGAGACCAATACCGGCAAACCCGAGCGCCAGTCTGACCCAGGCATCGAAGTGGATCTGCCACAGAGCCACTGCCGCGAGGCCAAAGCCCACCGCGACAAAGCTCTTGTAGTGACCGGTACGGCCAATCAGCTTGCCGCCGACAAAGGCCCCAGCGGTGATGCAGATCATGAAGATGACCATGATGGCGCCGCTCTCGCTGGCGCTCATCCCCTTCTGCCACTGCATCTGCAACGGCAGATAGACCAGCACGGCAAACATCAGCAACTGGGAGAGCATCACCAGCAGCACACTCACCAGATAGCCGGGCAACCGGGCCAGATGGGCGGGCAATATGGGGTCGTGGGCGCGCCGTTCAATCAGAATCAGCAGCAGCAATGCAACGCCCAGCGCCGCCGAAAGCCAGACGGCGGGCAGCGCCGCTTCCGGCGAGAGCAGCAACAGGGTGAGCGTGGTGACGGTAATCAGCAGACCCGCCCCCTTCCAGTCGAAGCGACTGTGGCGACGCACGTTGAGCTGCTTGAGGTTGCGGTTGATGAGAAAGACTGCCAGCGCCCCGAGCGGCAGATTGATCCAGAAGATCCAGCGCCAGCTGAGCTGCTCGGTGAAGTAGCCGCCGAGCAAGGGGCCAGCGATACTGGAGACCGCATAGACCGCCGAAATGTAGCCCTGATATTTGCCCACCTCCCGCGGCGGAATGGTGTCGGCAATCACGGTAAACGCGAGGGCAATCAGACCGCCGCCCCCCAGCCCTTGCAGCACCCGCGCTGCCAGCAGGGTCTGCAGATCCTGGGAAAGAGCACAGGCCACCGAGCCCGCCAGAAACAGGCCGATGCCGATATTGAGCATCCGCACCCGACCAAAGAGATCGCTCAGCTTGCCATAGAGGGGCAGCACGGCGGTGGCCGCCAGCAGGTAGGCGGTGACCACCCAGGTGAGGGCGGCACCGGCATGCAGCTCGGCGCCAATCATGGGCAGCGGGGTAGTGACGATGCTCTTTTCCAGTGAACCGAGCGCGATCACAAGCGCCACACTGGAGAAGATGGTTTTGGGGGACATTTTCGAGGTCATAAGCGGACTCGCAGATCTGATATGCCAAAGTATCCGGCAATGAACGGATTATTGTCTCACAAATCAGCAAGAGATAGAAAAAACGGCGGCCACAATCTGCCCAACCATGAGGCCGATCCCACAAAACGCCGACCGTTTCTGCTAGCCTGCCCTATTTGATTCGAGGAGCCCCCATGAGCGAGCGTGAGCAGTACGGGTTTGATCACTACGATGCCCTGATTTTCGATATGGATGGCACTTTGGTAGATTCCATGCCCCTCCATCTGGATGCCTGGGAGCTTACCTGCGCCGAATTCGGCATCCCCTTCGAGCGGGATCAGCTCTATCAGTACGGCGGCATTCCCACCCGCAAGATCATCGCCATGCTGGCCGAGCAGCAGGGGCTGACGGTGGATGTCGAGGCTTTTACCCGTCGCAAGATTGCCCTCTATATGGAACATATCGACAAGGTCAGCGTCTTTCCCAAGATGTGGGAGCTGGTCAGGCACTATCACGGCAAGGTCAAGATGGGGATTGGCACCGGCTCACCGCGCAATCAGGCGGACTCCATCCTCAAAAGCACCGGGCTCGATGCCTATATCTCTGTGGTGGTCAGCGCCGATGATGTCACCAACCACAAACCGCATCCCGACACCTTCTTGCGGGTGGCCGAGCTGCTCGGCGCCAATCCCGCCAACTGTCTGGTGTTTGAAGATACCCGGATCGGGCTTGAGGCTGGCAAGGCGGCAGGGATGGATACTCTACTGGTAATGGAAGGCGAACTGCACCAGAGGTAGATCGCAAGCGGACAGCGGCAACATGGCGCCACCTCGATGGTGCCATGATGCTGTTCAACTCGCGGATAAAGGGTTCTCCTGCAAACAGGAGACGAGCGTCGGCCCAGTGGCAACTGTCAAGGAGAGTGCATCGACCATGGCTTCCTCCTTCCATGCCTGATGCTGGCGCAACAACGCCAGTGCTTCAACCGGCGTATCTGCAAAGATGGGGGCCGCCATGGCGGCAAATCCCTGCTCAACCAGTTGACGACGCTCATCGCTATAGCGCGGGGCATTGGCATCGAGATAGGTAAGCGCCTGGCCCAGCGTGAAAAAGTGATAGTTGGGCATCGAATGACCCTCAAAAATAAAGTGCCATTCTACTCCTTTCTGCTCCATTTCCAGCCTTAAACCCTTGTCCATCCGGTGATCTCGTTCACATTTTTGTTAACAATCCCGCAGACAACCATGCCACGGCAGCTGGCCTCGCCCGAGACCCTTTCATCCCTGGCAGGCTGTAGACTACAACCGGCGCAGAGAGCCCGATCCATAGCGCTGCGTCGAGCCAACGTCATCCTCTCTTGACCATGCCGCACCCGGTCAGCCGATATATTGCCAACCCTGGTCACCTCGATATGGGACCACTGGGCTGTGTCACGCATATTTCACCAGATACATAAAAAGATAAAAACGCTCCGAGTCTTGGCCAACCGTCAGCCTACCGATAATTAACAAGCATCCCCCATGCAAATATTTGAATTATATTCCAGCCACATCTTTAACTACTGTTACAGTAATGTCTGCTAACATATTTTTGCGCGGCAAGATAGATGACTAAAAAAACATAAAGTACATATCTATGCACAATAAAATAGTTTGATGGCAGCTTGATGCATCGCATTAACCCTTTCTTTACACTCCTTCACTGCCAAGGTATCTGCCCCAACCCCCGCCCGGACTGGACTATTGCTCGATGCATGGCCATTGGCGGACAAACAGGTGACTATTCAGCATGAATTGAATAGCAATCACATTAAATTTGCACCCATTGAGCCATCTCATAGAAATGCAATCAGCGGTTTGCAACCCCTGATAGCCACTCATAGAATCGCAGCGTCTGAAATATCTACCCTGTCCTCTCCTCCCTTATTGCTCTCAGTAATTGAGTGGATCACAAATAATAACCGGGGATGCCGCCGCTGGCGCAGTGGCCATGGCGCACAACGAGATGGGGTAAACCTGTACCTGAATGAACAACAAATATTAAAAAGAGGCATATCTATGAGTGGCACCATCATCAAGTCGGCAAGAAATACCCCCCATGCACCCCAGGATCTGGGCCCCTGCACCCAAACGGTGGCGTTTTCTCATTACAACAATATCTCCGCCCAGCTGCCGGTCGATCCCGCCACCGGCAAGATGGTAAGCGGCGATGTCACCGCGCAGGCCAGACAGTGCCTGAGCAACCTCAAGGCGATCATCGAGAGCATCGGCCATGTGATGGACGATATGGTGAAAGCGACCATCTTCCTGAAAGAGATGGCGGATCTGGAGGCGGTCAACGCCGTCTATCGCGAATTCTTCCCGGGCTATCTGCCGACCCGCACCACCCTCGCCGTCGCCGCCCTGCCGCTGGGTGCGCTGGTGCAGATTGATGCCATCATCTCCAACGGCGAAGGCACCTTCCCGCAAGATCCTTGCCCGCTGGTGAAGCTCGCCCGCAACAGTGACAAGGCGCCGCACAATCCGCTCTCCACCCATACCGTGGCCTTCTCCCACTACAACAATATCGGCGCCCAGCTGCCGGTGGATGCAGCCTCGGGCCAGCTGGTTGCTGGTGGCATCAAGGAGCAGGCGGGCCAGTGCCTGCGCAATATCAAGGCGGTGCTGGAGAGCATCGACGTGCCGTTTGACGATATCGTCAAGGTCACCGTCTATCTGACCGATCTGGCCGATCTGGAGGCCGTCAACGAGGTCTACACCACCTTCTTCCCCGACTCTGCCATTGCCCGCGCCGTGGCCTACCTGCCTGCCCGCTCGGTGGTCAGTGCCGCCGCCCTGCCCATGGGGGCACGGGTGCAGATGGATGCGGTCATCTCCCACGGTGACGGCACCCCGCCGCAACTGGTGGAAGACAGACACAATCTGGTGATCCGTGCCCGCAATACCGACAAGGCACCGCAGAGCCCGCTCCATTGCCAGACCGTCGCCTTCTCCCACTACAACCATCTCTCTGCCCAACTGCCGATTGACCCCGCCACCGGCAAGATCCTGGCTGGCTGCATCAAGGAACAGACCGCCCAGTGCCTCAGCAATATCAAGGCGATTGTGGAGAGCATCGGCCATGTGATGGACGATATCGTCAAGGTCAATATCCAGCTCGCCAATATCGCGGATCTGGCCGAGGTGGATGCCATCTATACCAAATACTTCCCGGCCTACCTGCCGGCCCGCACCGTGATCGCGGTGCGCGAACTGCCCGCCGGTGCTCTGGTACAAATCGATGCAGTGATGTCCAACGCCGAAAGCACCCCGCCACAGGCGTAAAGGTTGCGGAAATAAAAAAGAGACCGGCTATATGCCGGTCTCTTTTTACATGCCTGACAAAGGGATGACCCCTCAACCCTCGATATCGCGGTTCCTGAGCGCCACTCTGACCGCCTCTGCCGTGGTGGCTACACCGAGTCGACGGCGGGCACTGCGCAGATGGTTCTCGACCGTGCGCACCGAGAGTTTCAGGGTGGTGGCGATATCGGCATGGCGCCAACCCCGGGAGACCCACTCCAGCACTTCGCGCTCGCGCCCAGTGAGGCCACGCTCGTGACCCGCTACCGGCATCTCCATCAGCCGACGGGCAGCATGAAAAGCCGCCACCGCGATCAGCGCAAGGCCAACCCGAGTGTGGGCACTGGCATCGATCTGATCGCCGCCAAAGCTCATCGCCCCTTCCAGTCCCAACGGCCCATAGACGGGTACCTGCAAGCCATGTCGGCCCGGCCCCTCAGGATAGCGAACGATACGGTACTGCTCGCCAGCAGCGCCAACCGTTTTGCTCCAGAAGAAGGGCTGGTCTCGCTCCCTGATATGCATCGCCATCGGGCACTCGCGCATATAGGCATGCAGGTCGACCGCCTCGCCGCTCTCCAGCCACTCCCCCTCCAGCCAGTAGAGATGCTCGACCACCCCCTCCTCGCTGGCGCTGATGGAGAAGAGCGCAAAGCGGTGATACCCCAGCGGGGTGGCAAAGGCGCGCACCAGTTGCTGGATCTCCTCCAGCCGCTGGCACCCTTCCAGCGCCACCGCGACCTGCAGCGCATTCGCTGGCGACGACGACAACCTCATCGCTTGGCAACCGCCTCCAGCAAGGTGGTGGCGGCCAGCTTGCCGAGGTTATTACCAGCCAGCGGGCTGTCACCGGTCAGCAGATTGCGATCCCGGCACACCTCTCCCGAGATGCCGTTGTTGACGATCTCGAAGCCAATCTCTTTGAGCTTCTCGCCAAACTTCCAGGTGAGGTGGCCAGGCATATAGCCAATTGCCGGGGTCTGGGCATCCAGCTCATCGGGGAAAGCGCAGATCTTGTAGCCCGCGAAGGTCTCTGGATTGGCCACCGCCAGCAGCGCAGCAGGCCCGTGACAGAGGGAGATGATGAAGCGATCGTTGGCCATCGCCCACTCCAGCAGCGCTTTCACCTCGGCACTCTCCGGCAGCCCCATCAGGGCGCCGTGGCCGCCGGGAATAAAGACGCCGATATAGTCCGAGTCGGCGGCCAGCGCCTCTTTCAGCAGATCGGCCAGCTTGGCCGGTTGGCGGAACTGCGCCTGATATTTGGCATAGAGCCCCAGCACCTCTTCGTCTTCGCCGGGCATGGCCCACCACTCGAACTTGACCGGATTGCCGGAGAGGGTGGCCACGTCAAAGGCAAAGCCCGCCTTGTCGAGGTGATACATGGGCAACAGGGTTTCGACCGGATGGTTGCCGGTGGAAAACAGGGTGCCGTTGTCGGTGGGCAGATAACGCTCATCGGCACCGATCAGCAGGATCTTCCAGCGCCCCTCCCGATAGGGAGCGGGATAGTCGGCCCCGGCAAGGTCAGATTTGCGCGAGGTGAACTGGCTCAGGGAGTAGGGCGACGGGAAGAAGGCATTCTGCTCTGCCGGATCCGGGGTCGGTTGTTTATCGTCAACAAGCATGTCGGTCATGGGTCAGGCTCCAGTAGTGGTGGACTCGGTCTCACAGTATTGACTGTCAGAGACCAAGTAAATGAGGGTTTTCCCTCAACCGCCATGACTATGGCAAGGGATGTGACAGTGCTGCGACAAAACCTGAACAGAACGCCCGCCAGATTTAGGCCATCGCGGCAAATGCCCTGACGATGGCATCCATGACCGCCCTGACCCGCGCGGCATGCTGCACATCCTGATGGGTCACCAACCACACATCGTAGGATTGCTGTAACTGCCGCTCGGGCCAGACCCGCACCAACCCGGCTTGCTCTGCGAGCGGAACCGCTACCTCGCCAAGCCCCAGCCCCATCAACAGGGCCTGACGCAGCATCAGGCTGGTATTGACCCCCGCGGCGACCGTGGCCCCCTCGGCCGCCTCTTCGAGCATCATTGGCGAGCGAGCGCTCTGCCAGTGGGGCTCATACACCACCAGCGAATGGCCCGCAAAACCGGTGCCCGCTTCGGGAATGCCATGGCGAACCAGATAGTCGGCGGAGGCATACAACCCGACCGGCCAGGAGGCCAGCTTGCGAATAATCAGGTCAGGATTGTCCGGCTTCACCGTCCGGATCGCGATATCCGCTTCCCGCAAGGACAGATTGACCACCTGGGTCGAGGTATTGAGGATGACCCTGATATCGGGATAACGCTGATGCAGCTCGGTCAGGGCCGGTATCAGAAAATCCATCCCCAGGGTGTCTGTGGTCGCCACACTGACCTCCCCGACCAGGCGGTTGTCGACCCCTTGCGCCGCCCGCACAAAATCAATGGCTGCCAGCTCCATCTGCTGGGCGCTGGCCAGCACTATCTCTCCGACATTAGTCAGCACATACCCTTTGGATGTGCGGAGAAACAGCGTGGCCGCCAGACGATGCTCCAGTGCGGCAATCCGCCTGCCAATGGTGGCCTGATCGACCCCGACCACACGGGCGGCGCCCCTCAGGCTCCCTTCCCGATGCAACGCCAGAAAAATTTTCGCATCATCCCAGTTCATCACGACTCCCGATTGAAATGCATTTTTGCATTACAGGTGAGGGATAATACTGCGTTTATTCATCAGCAATCTCCACTATCTTGGTGCTCATCCCACTCGGGGAACCTCATATCACCTCGTTACAAGGAGCCGCTGATGCCTAACGCCTATTCCATTCCCGCCACCATGAGCGCGGTAGAAATTACCCAACCCGGTGGCCCCGATGTCTTGCAACTGACCACCCGCGCCACACCAGAGCCCAAGCCCGATGAGGTTTTGATCCGGCACTATGCGACCGGCATCAATGGGCCGGATGTGATGCAGCGCAAAGGGCTCTACCCGCCTCCGGCAGGGGCATCGGATATTCCCGGGCTGGAGGTCGCCGGGGTCGTGGTCGCCAAAGGGGAGCAGGTAACCCATCTCAAGATTGGCGACAAGGTCGCCGCGCTGATTTCGGGTGGCGGCTATGCCGAGTACAGCGTCGCCCACCAGAGCAATGTCCTGCCCCTGCCGCCCGGATTGAGCTTTGTCGAAGCCGCGGCACTGCCGGAAACCTTTATGACGGTCTGGTCAAATATGTTTGAACGGGGCCAGTTTAAAAAAGGCGACATCATCTTGATTCATGGCGGCGCCTCCGGCATCGGCACGACCGCCACCATGCTGGCCAAGGCATTTGGCGCCGCCAAAATCATCACCACGGTCGGCTCACCCGAGCAGCAGGCCGCCAGCATCAAGCTGGGCGCCGATGTGGCCGTGCTCTACAAGGAGGAGGATTTTGTCGAGGCCGTGCATGCCGCCACCGATGGCCATGGCGCCGACATCATTCTCGATATCATTGGCGGGGAGTATGTCGCGCGCAACTATGCAGCGGCCGCCATCAATGGTCGCATAGTCCAGATCGGCATTATTGCGGGCGCCGCCCCCAATCTGGATCTGTTTCCCATGCTGCAAAAGCGGCTGACCCATATCGGATCCACCCTGCGCTCGCGGACTCCGCAAGAAAAAGCCGAACTGATTGCCCAGTTGCAAACTCATGTCTGGCCATTTATCGAACGCGGCGAGGTCAAACCGCAGGTTTACCAGACCTTCCCGCTGCATGAGGCGGCGGCCGCCCACCATTTGCTGGATTCAGGCCGTCATATCGGCAAGCTGGTATTAACCATGGCACCCTTGTCGTCAGATTGATAAGGCCCATAGTGGAGCAGGCCGAGGTGGATGCGGTGATATCCAACGCGGAAAGTACCCCGCCGCAGGTGTAATGTTGCGGTAAATAAAAAAGAGACCGGCTATATGCCGGTCTCTTTTTTAGGTAACAGGAAGGGCATTATTTTTATGGCACCGTCTAAAAGAACGCGAACGTCCGATTACGCTTCGCTAATCGAACCTACGAGCTGTACATGAATCGAACCTACGGACTTTTAATTAACTTTATCCAAGTAGGGGCTAAACTCATAGTTGAAGCTACAAGTTTCATGTGACCGAGAAAAATGAAGATTATCTAAAGCCACACAAATTTCTATACTAAGTAATGCAATAAGCTTCTGTTTAGATGACGATAATGTCATTTTGAATTGAGCAGAATCAACAGCAGTTAAACCGATTAAAATATGATAAATTGCAGACCACATATCAATCGATTTAGGTATTATTCGATGAATATCGATAGCAATCTCTTTCATCTCTTCAGAAGATAACGTTTCAGTGTTACATAACATAAACCTCTCATGAAGCACCGCACGCAATGACACGTCACCAACCAAGGGGTCATCGAGGATAGTCGATAATTGTGACGCATAAAACTCGATATCCTCTCTTGCCTGCTGTAAATAATACTGGTCGTTTACCTGTTTCTGCAAACCAACCTGACGGAGTAAAACAAATAACGTGAGCCCCCCAACTATTGGGGCATAGATCCCACCAATAGCTGAACCAAACTCAGCCCAGCGAGAGTGTTCATGTGATATCCCACCATTAAAAATATTAACATAAATAAATATTGGGGATACAACCATGGTAATGAGTGATGCTATTAGAATACTATTCTTATAATTAGTACTTAATAGTTTTTTTGTTATCAACCGAAAACGGTCCATATTGTTCCTTTTATGCATCGTCGTGAATTATTTTTCTATATCTGAACTTACATAATCAAGGATAAAAGCTTTTGATATAACAAATCAACACTAATAAAAATCTCTAATGTGAATAAAAAACGCCCCCCATCTTGCGATGGAGGGCGTTTTATCGTTCCGGCTATTGAGCCATCGTGGCCCAATAGTCAGCTATTACAGGGACTCAGCGGTCGCAACCACGTTTTCCACGGTAAAGCCGAATTCCTTGAACAGCAGCTCGGCCGGTGCGGACTCACCAAAGGTGGTCATACCGATGATCTTGCCGCCGAAACCGACGTACTTGTACCAGTAGTCGGCGATGCCGGCTTCGATGGCCACACGCTTGGTGACGGAAGATGGCAGGACAGATTCTTTGTACTCGGCAGATTGAGCGTCGAACACGTCGGTAGACGGCAGAGAGACCACGCGCACGGCACGGCCCTTGGCAGTCAGCTGCTCATAGGCGGCAACAGCCAGTTCCACTTCGGAACCGGTGGCGATCAGGATCAGCTCCGGAGTACCGGCGCAATCTTTCAGCACGTAGCCACCCTTGGCGGTGTCAGCCAACTGCTGGGCAGTACGGTCCATCTGGGCCAGGTTCTGACGAGAGAAGATCAGAGAGGTCGGGCCGTCGGTACGCTCGATGGCGTGTTTCCAGGCGATGGCAGATTCAACCTGGTCACACGGACGCCAGGTGCTCATGTTCGGAGTCAGACGCAGGGAGGCGATCTGCTCAACCGGCTGGTGAGTCGGGCCATCTTCACCCAGACCGATGGAGTCGTGGGTGTAAACGAAGATGGCGCGCTGCTTCATCAGGGCGGCCATGCGCAGGGCGTTGCGGGCGTACTCCATAAACATCAGGAAGGTAGCGCCGTAGGGGATGAAACCACCGTGCAGGGCGATACCGTTCATGATGGCGGACATGCCGAACTCGCGTACACCGTAGTGGATGTAGTTGCCGGAGGCATCGTCGTTGGTCAGGGACTTGGAGCCGGACCACATGGTCAGGTTGGACGGAGCCAGGTCAGCAGAGCCGCCCATGAACTCCGGCAGCAGCTTGCCGAAGGCTTCCAGAGAGTTCTGGGACGCTTTACGGGTCGCAATCTTGGCCGGGTTGGCTTGCAGGGTTTCGATGATCTTGGCGGATTCGGCAGCCCAGTTGGCCGGCAAGTCGCCTGCGGTGCGGCGCTTGAATTCGGCAGCCAGCGTCGGGTGAGCGGCTTCATAGGCAGCGAACTTGGCAGCCCAGTCGGCTTCCAGTTTGGCGCCCTTCTCCTGAGCGTTCCACTCGGCAGCGATATCGGCCGGGATAACGAACGGCGCGTGGTCCCACTTCAGGAAGGCGCGAGCAGCGGCGATCTCGTCGTTGCCCAGCGGTGAGCCGTGGCAGTCGTGAGAACCGGATTTGTTCGGGGAGCCGTAACCGATGATGGTGCGGCAGCAGATCAGGGTCGGCTTGCCGGTCTCGGCCTTGGCGGCTTCGATGGCGGCATTGATGGCTTCCGGGCTGTGGCCGTCAACAGCCGGGATAACGTGCCAGCCGTAGGCTTCGAAACGCTTGACGGTGTCGTCGGTGAACCAGCCTTCTACGTGACCGTCGATGGAGATACCGTTGTCATCCCAGAACGCGATCAGTTTGCCCAGTTGCAGGGTACCTGCCAGGGAGCACGCTTCGTGGGAGATACCTTCCATCAGGCAGCCGTCGCCCATAAAGGCGTAGGTGTAGTGGTCAACGATGTCGTGGCCCGGCTGGTTGAACTGCTCAGCCATGGCTTTTTCGGCGATCGCCATACCAACGGCGTTGGTGATGCCCTGACCCAGCGGGCCAGTGGTGGTTTCAACGCCCGGTGCATAGCCGTACTCCGGGTGACCCGGGGTGCGAGAGTGCAGTTGGCGGAAGTTTTTCAGATCGTCGATGGAGAGGTCATAACCGGAGAGGTGCAGCAGGGAGTACAGCAGCATGGAGCCGTGGCCGTTGGAGAGAATGAAACGGTCGCGGTCGGCCCACTTGGGGTTGTTCGGGTTATGTCTGAGGTGGCTACGCCACAGCACTTCGGCGATATCCGCCATTCCCATGGGGGCGCCCGGGTGACCGGAGTTGGCTTTTTGAACGGCATCCATACTCAATGCACGAATGGCATTGGCAAGCTCTTTACGAGAAGGCATCTGAATCTCCTGCGATTGCTTCATTTGATGGCCAAGATTAAGGCGCGTTATTGTCCCAGCAGGGCGCGCGGCGTGCAAATATTATCTGGATGAATAAAGTGGCTTTGGGAGGACAATCGCTTTTCTTGCCCTCTATTGACCCAAGCAACCAGAGAAAAACGTTTGATTTTCATCCCTTTCGGGATAGGAGAGCACCGCTTGTGACCCATTGGACACTGCGCGACAAAATAGTGCTGGCAATCGGGGGGGGCGCTAATTAAAATAGACGTCCAGATGTAGATACCTCTACACCATCCCATTCATCCGGTTATTGCTATGGCGATAACCCAGACAAGCTGAGACTCTTATCATGGCAAAGCTGTTTACTTCCGAGTCGGTCTCCGAAGGCCATCCCGACAAGATTGCGGACCAGATCTCCGATGCGGTACTGGACGCCATCCTCAAGCAAGATACCAAGGCACGCGTTGCCTGCGAGACCCTGGTCAAGACTGGTATGGTCATGGTGGCCGGTGAAGTAACCACCTCTGCCTGGGTAGACATCGAGCAGATCGTGCGTGATACCGTACGTGAAATCGGCTACACCCACTCCGACATGGGCTTCGACGCTGACTCCTGCGCCGTGCTAAACGCCATCGGCAAGCAGTCCCCGGACATCAACCAGGGTGTTGACCGCAGCGATCCGCTGGAGCAGGGCGCTGGCGATCAGGGCCTGATGTTCGGCTACGCCACCAACGAAACCGACGTGCTGATGCCGGCCCCCATCACCTACTCTCACCTGCTGGTGAAGCGTCAGGCTGAAGTGCGCAAGAACGGCACCCTGCCGTGGCTGCGTCCGGATGCCAAGAGCCAGCTGACCTTCGCCTACGACGACGCAGGCAAGATCATCGGTGTCGATGCAGTTGTTCTGTCTACCCAGCACGCCGAATCCATCAGCCACAAAGATCTGGTTGAGGCGGTACGCGAAGAGATCATCAAGCCGGTGCTGCCGGCCGAGTGGGTCAACAAGGACACCAAATACTTCATCAACCCGACCGGCCGTTTCGTTATCGGCGGCCCAATGGGTGACTGCGGTCTGACCGGTCGCAAAATCATCGTCGACACCTACGGCGGCATGGCCCGTCACGGTGGTGGCGCCTTCTCCGGTAAGGATCCGTCCAAGGTTGACCGCTCCGCTGCTTACGCCGCCCGTTACGTTGCCAAAAACATCGTTGCCGCCGGTCTGGCCGATCGCTGTGAAATCCAGATCTCCTACGCCATTGGCGTGGCCGAGCCGACCTCCATCAGCGTCGAGACCTTCGGTACCGCCAAAGTCGCCGAAGAGCTGCTGGTCAAGCTGGTGCGCGAGCACTTCGAACTGCGCCCGTATGGCCTGATCGAAATGCTGGATCTGAAGCGCCCGATCTACCAGGCTACCGCTGCCTACGGTCACTTCGGTCGTGACGAGTTCCCGTGGGAGCAGACCGACAAGGCCGAACTGCTGCGTTCTGCCGCTGGCCTGTAAGGCTCGCTGTTGTGATAAAAGGGGAGCCTGGCTCCCCTTTTGCTTATCCGCCATTTGACGAGATGTTGATGTCTGCCACCCCTTCCCAGCTTGTCGCCCTGCTGCAACAACGCGTAGAAGCCTGCTTTGTGCAGGCCGAGGCGCGCCTTGGCCGCACCTTCCCCCGCCCACGGATCTACTGCAATATGCGGGGCCGGGCGGCAGGATCAGCGCGGCTGCAAACCTGGGAGTTGCGCTTCAATCCTGCCCTCTATCAGGCCAACCAGCAGGCGTTTCTGGATGAGGTGGTGCCCCACGAGGTGGCCCATCTGCTGGTCTATGCACTCTGGGGAGAGGGGCGCGGCAAGAGCCGGGTACTGCCCCACGGCCGCCAGTGGCAATCGGTGATGCGGGAGGTGTTCGGCCTTGAGCCCAGAACTACCCACAGCTTCGATCTGGCAGTACTGGCCCAGCGCACCGTGCCCTATCGCTGTCACTGCCAGCAGTATCAACTGTCGATACGCCGCCACAACAAGGTGGTGCGCGGCGAGGCCCGCTACCACTGCCGCCGCTGCAAGCAGCCGCTGGAGCGGGAACGGCCGGAGCCAGAGCAGTAAGCCAGCTTGTGTCGCGCCCCTGTGGTAGGGTGCCCGCCATCGTTCGTCAATCACCCCGTTTGCAAGGAATCTCATGCGTTTCATCTCCTCCCTCGCCCTGACCCTGCTGGCCGGTTTGCCGCTGCTCAGCGCGCCTCTGCACGCCCAGACCTTTCGCGAAGCCAAGCAGGATCTGGTGAAGCTCTATCGCAGCCAGCCTGCGGTCACCACCTTCTACTGCGGCTGCGACATCGACTATCAGGGCAAGAAAATGAGCCCGGATCTCGCCAGTTGCGGCTATGAGCCGCGCAAGCAGGCCCAGCGCGCCGCCCGCATCGAGTGGGAACACGTGGTCCCGGCCTGGGAGTTCGGCCACCAGCTGCAGTGCTGGCAGGATGGCGGTCGCAAGAACTGCGAAAAAGCGAGCCCCGAGTTCAACAAGATGGAGGGGGACATGCACAACCTCTTCCCCGCCATTGGCGAGGTGAACGGCGATCGGGCCAACTACCGCTTCTCCGACTGGAACGGCAAGCCGGATCAGTACGGCCAGTGCCAGATGCTGGTGGATTTCAAGGATCGTCGGGTGCAGCCGCCCAAGGGGCCGGTACGGGGCCAGATTGCCCGCGCCTACCTCTACATGAGCCAGCAGTATGGGCTGCGTCTGGCAGCGCAACAGCGTAAACTGTTTGAAGCTTGGGATCGCCAGTACCCGGCAGAAGGCTGGGAGTGCGAGCGCAACCGCCGCATCGGCAAGCTGCAGGGCAATACCAATCCCTTTATTGAAAAACAGTGCCAATAACCCCATTTGACCAGGGAGGGGATCACCCCTCCTAATCATGAAGCCCTTCCCCACTGCCGCGTGAGCCTTGCTCGGCGCAGGATATGAAGGGTTTCCAAGCAAGAGACTGACAAGCAGCCATGCGCATTCCACGTATCTATGAACCGGCCACCCTGCAAGTTGGCCAGACCATCGCCCTGTCGGAAGACGGCGCCAACCATATCGGCCGGGTACTGCGCATGCAGCCGGGCCAGCAGCTCGAGCTGTTCAATGGCGATGGCAATCAATATCCCGCCACCATCGCCAACGTCGGCAAAAAGTCGGTGGAAGTGACCATCGACAGCTGCGACGTCCAATCGGTGGAGTCACCGCTGGCCATCCACTTGGGTCAGGTGATCAGCCGTGGCGACAAGATGGACTTCACCATCCAGAAATCGGTGGAGCTGG
Organism: Aeromonas sp. 600724; assembly: GCF_049175135.1. NCBI lineage: Bacteria > Pseudomonadati > Pseudomonadota > Gammaproteobacteria > Aeromonadales > Aeromonadaceae > Aeromonas > Aeromonas sp. 600724. The sequence continues at coordinate 26,284 of NZ_JAAKUM010000005.1, forward strand.
GCGTCACCTGCATCACCCCGCTCTTCTCCGAGCGCTGCGGCGTCAAGCTGCCGGCCGATCGGCTGGAGAAGAAACGCGAACAGTGGCAGAAGGTGGTGATCAGCGCCTGCGAACAGTGCGGCCGCAACGTGGTGCCCGAAGTGCGCATGCCGATGGAGCTGGACGCCTGGCTGGCGGAAGAGAGTAAAGAGCTCAAGCTCAACCTGCACCCGCGCGCCGAGTACAGCATCAACACCCTGCCCGTTCCCGAGCATGGCGTGCGCCTGCTGATTGGCCCGGAAGGGGGATTGTCGAGCGACGAGATCGCCCGTACCGTGCAGGAAGATTTCAAAGAGATGCTGCTGGGGCCGCGGGTGCTGCGCACCGAAACCGCCGCCCTGACTGCGATCACTGCGCTGCAGTGCCGCTTTGGCGATCTCGCTTGATACTATCGGCCGCATCAATCAGCCTCATGGCTGCATCGACGCAGCCGCAAGCGGCCGATTACGCTGCGCTAATCGACCCTATAACCCTATCGAGCCATTAAAAAGGAACAGCGGATGACCATTAAACTCGGCATCGTGATGGACCCCATCTCGGCCATCAACATCAAGAAAGATTCCAGCTTTGCCATGCTCGAAGAGGCGCAAAAGCGCGGCTATGAGCTCTTCTATCTGGAGATGAAGGATCTCTACATGGAAGCCGGTCGTGCCTTTGGTACCATGCGCCCGCTCACCGTCAAATATGACTATGCCGACTGGTACACCGTGGGCGAGGTGGTGGATCAGCCCCTCTCCAACCTCGATGTGATCCTGATGCGCAAGGATCCGCCGTTCGATACCGAATTTATCTACGCCACCTACATGCTGGAGCGGGCAGAGGATGAGGGTTGCCTTATCGTCAACAAGCCGCAGAGCCTGCGCGATGCCAACGAGAAGCTCTACACCGCCTGGTTTGCCGAGCACACTCCGACCACGCTGGTGACCCGCCGCGCCGACAAGCTGCGCGCCTTCCACGCGAAGCACAAAGACGTGATCCTCAAGCCGCTGGATGGCATGGGCGGCGCCTCCATCTTCCGCATGAAGGAAGATGACGCCAACGTCGGCGTGATTATCGAGACCCTGACCGCCCACGGCAGCCAGTACTGCATGGCGCAGACCTATCTGCCCGCAATCAAGGATGGCGACAAGCGGGTACTGGTGGTGGACGGTGAACCGGTACCCTACTGCCTCGCCCGCATTCCGGCGCAAGGCGAGACCCGTGGCAATCTGGCAGCCGGTGGCCGTGGTGAAGCGCGCCCCCTGAGCGAAGCCGACTGGGCCATCGCCCGCGCGGTGGGCCCGACGTTAAAAGAGAAGGGGCTTATCTTCGTTGGCCTCGATATCATCGGCGATCGGCTGACCGAGATTAACGTCACCAGCCCGACCTGCATTCGCGAGATCGAGGCCGCCTTCGATGTACACATCACCGGCATGCTGATGGATGCCATCGAGCGTCGGCTGGGCAAATAATCGCCAGGCAGGCTGACCGGTCTGTTCAGGGGTAACCCGCCACTGGCAAGCCCTGAAAAAGAGAGGGTGGCCCGGCGCCACCCTCTCTGTTTCAAGGCAATCCGGAGAGGGGCGGGATCTCGCCCTGCCCAAAAAGCGGTTTTTCCCATGGGGATCAACTGCCATAATTGACCTCAAATACCTTTGCACTATTTGGCCTCTATGCAAACACTGCAAAATCACTTCCTGCTTGCCATGCCAAGCCTGACGGATCCCTATTTCGAGCGCTCGCTGGTCTATCTGTGCGAGCACAACGAAGAGGGCGCCATGGGACTGGTCGTCAACATTCCGGTCGAGATGTCGCTGGAAACCATGCTGACCCAGCTCCAGCTCAACCCGCCCAACAACCCGGAGCTCAAGCAGCCGGTGCTGCAAGGGGGGCCGGTTCATGCCGATCGTGGCTTCGTGCTGCATAGCTTCCGCCCCGGTTTCAACTCCACCCTGCAGGTGGGGGATGAGATGATGGTGACCACCTCCAAGGATATTCTGGAAACTCTGGGTACGAGCGAGGCCCCTGCCCATTGGCTGGTGGCCCTTGGCTATGCAGGCTGGAGTGCCGGTCAGCTGGAGCAGGAATTGGTAGACGGCGCCTGGCTGGTGATCCCCCCCAATCCGGATCTGGTGTTCAAAACCCCCATTCACAAACGTTGGCAGCAAGCCGCCGCCAGCATAGGGGTGAATCCGGTTCACCTCTCCAGCGACGTCGGCCACAGCTGATCGGCTGGCCCGCTCCGCTCTCTATTTCGAGGATTTATCAGTTATGTCATCACGCAGCATCATGGGCTTTGACTATGGCACCAAGAGCATTGGCGTCGCCATCGGTCAGGAGCTGACTGGCACAGCCCAACCTCTGCGCGCCCTCAAGGCCAACGACGGCATCCCCAACTGGGACGAGATTGAGAAGCTGCTCAAGGAGTGGCAACCGGACCTGCTGGTGGTCGGTTTGCCGCTGAACATGGATGGCACCGATCAGGAGATCACGGTTCGGGCGCGCAAGTTTGGCAACCGGCTGCATGGCCGCTTCGGCAAGCCGGTGGAGTTCAAGGATGAGCGACTCACCACCACAGATGCCCGTGCCCGGCTGTTTGAGCGAGGTGGCTATCGCGCGCTGGAAAAAGGCAGTGTGGATGGCGTCTCGGCGCAGCTGATCGTCGAAGCCTGGATGGAAGAGCAGTACAACTAAACCATCAATAGCAAGGCAAGGGGCGCCTTGCCCTTGCCTTGTCTCGCACTATCCTCCCCTCATTACGCCTGTGATTGACCCGCGACCAGCCCTTCGGCTTCGGTCGGCGTCGCATTCATCATCCGGTTGAGCCAGGGCACCATCAGCCCCATCACTACCGCAATCAGCAGAGTCGCCATCCCGATCTTGCCAAACACACCGGTGTAAATGGGCAAGGTTTGCAGCGGATCCGTCATCCCTTGCGGCACGGCGGTAAAGGTCGCCACATAGCCACCCAGCAGGGACGCCATCGCCTGAGTCAGGAACCACATTCCGAGAATGAAGCCCATCAGGCGTTGTGGCACCAGCGCGGCGACCATCGCCAGTCCCAGCGCACTGATCATCAGCTCGCCCAGACTCTGGAACAGGTAGATAAGCACCATAAACCAGGGGGAGGTCAGCCCCTGCTCATCGGCAAACCACCAGCCGGATGCCGCCGCCGTCAGAAAGCCCAGCGAGCAGAAGAACATCCCGAGAGTGAACTTGAGCGGCATGGTGAGATCCCGCCCCTTGCTGCCCATCCGGGTATAGATCATCGCGAGTACCGGGCTACCCACCACCACCCAGAAGGGGTTGAGCGCCTGGAAGCTGACCGGGTTAACGCTCATGCCCAGCATTTCGTGGTGCATGTTGTTGATGGCAAAGAAGTTGAGAGACGTCGGCATCTGGGCATACAGCACATAGAAGAGCACCGCCTCCAGCATCAGCACGAAGGCCACATACATCTTGTTGCGGCCCACGGTATCGAGCCTGAATGCCTCGCGAAAAAAGAATATCACCACGGCGATGGTCACCGTCATCAGCACCATGTTGGCGATCACCACGTGGTGCATCAGCCAGGCGCAGAAGAAGACCATGGCTACCGAGCCCAATATAACCAGCAGCAGCTTGCTGTAATTCAGTGGCAGGTGATCCGGCTCGGAGCCAATATCCTTGACCATATTGCGGCAGGCAAAGAAGGTGAGCAGCGCAATAATCAGTCCCACCCCGCACAGGTTATAGGTCACGGTATAGCCGTAGTGATCGGCAATCACCGGAGCGAGCGAGAGGGAAATAAGGGAGCCGATATTGATCGACATATAGAACAGGGTAAAAGCCCCATCCAGCCGCGGATCTTTTGGCTGGTAGCATTTTGAAAGCAGGCTGGCCGGATTGGCCTTGAACAGGCAGTTACCAACTGCAATGGTGCCCAGCGCATAGAAAATCAGGTCGGGATTGTAGATAGAGAGGCCGGTCATAAAGTAGCCTATCACCAGCGCCACGGCCCCCAGCACCATGGTGCGCTTGGTGCCGAGCACATGGTCACCGACATAGCCACCGACCGAGATCAGGCCATATACCAGCGCCGAGAAGGCACCGAAGGTAATAAAGGATTGCTCTTGGGAAAATCCCAGTTGTTGCACAAAGAAGACCGCCAGGATCCCCTGCACGCCGTAATAACCGAAGCGCTCCCAGAGTTCGACGAAAAATATCATAAAGAAGGGTTTGGGCTGTTGTAACAACCCTGTGGGTGCTGTTGCTGGACGCATATCAACCTGCCTTTGCTGAGATTTATTTTTATTAATCTGGTGGTGGCTACCGCACTATTTTTTTGCCCGCCATTGCTATAACGGGGAGCACAGTCAGCCTGCCAATCTGGCTATTTTCGGGTGCACACGCCCCGTTCGATGAAAGGTGTTTTTCATCTAGCCGGTTTCAATTACGGGTTATCGGGGGATGGTGAGTGGCGTCTCCCAGTACAGTTACCGGCTCCAGGTGCTACCTTTGCTGCATCCCTTCACTCAAGCCGGTTTTGCTTATTCCCCTCTGCTCCGTCACTCATGGCTGGTGGCCAGATAGCTGGGGCATGACACGGCCACAGACGACCTGTGGGGCTGGCTCACGCCGCGCTCTACTGGCAGTCACCTACGCAGGCGCTATCTAACCCCGCCACTCCAAGGGGTGTCATGCTATATCACTGCAAATACAGGAACTTAATGGTCGATCACACTTTAAAAGTGACCATCAGTGAAGTTTTCTAATGAAACCACATGAATTTTTTTCGTGAAAAGAGCTTCACTCGAGACGTGCAACCAAGGCCAATCTGTGCATAAAGAGAGTTGAATGGCACACAGTTGAACCCGAACTCGGCACTTAAGTCGTGCAAAAGCCCACTCATCCGGACGCTGCGACAACAAAAAGCCGGAGCAGATGGCTCCGGCTGATCGATGGGCACCGTCACGGCCACATTAGCGTGGCGATTCATCGTTGTAGAGTCGCCGGATCTCGTTGCGCAGCCACATCACCTTGGCATCCTGATTGTGCCGCTTGTGCCACAGCAAGATGAAGGCGATCTCCAGCTGGGCGTAGAGCTTCTCGGGGAGCGGCAGCGGCATGGCGATCAGATTGCCGTGATGCCGACTGGCATAACCACCACAGTAAGAGGGCGCCACCGCTATCAGCTCGTGGCTCGACTGGGAGGCAATATGCAGCGCCTGCTCGAAGCTTGAGACCATGATGGGCACCTCCCGCTTCAGCCCCTCGTCCTCCAGCAGACTGTCGAGGGCCCAGGTATCGTTCGCTTCCCACACCATGCTGATCTGGGGGCAGGCCAGAAAGTTCTCCAGCGACCACTTCTGCTGGAGCAAGGGGTGATCCTTGCGCAGAAAAACCACCGGGCGATCGGTGAACAGCACCTCGTGATCGATGTAGTAGGGCAAGCGGTTGACCTTGGCCCGGGAACGGCCATGGGTCTCGCGGGCACAAAAGCCGAGATCCGCATCGCCATTGACGATATCGTTGAGGGAGTGGTGATCCCACCCCAGCATCCTGACCACCGAGTTGGGGTACTTCTGGTAGATGGTCATGGGCAGATCGCTCAGGAAGCTGATGTAGAAGGGGGACTCCATCACCAGCGTGAAGCGGGCACCGTCGGGGATCGCCTCGCTATTGAGCGAGGTGATGCTGTCGGTGAGCTGGAACCAGACCTTCAGCTCCTCCTCCAGGGTCAGGGAGAGGTTGGTGGGCTGCAATCCCTGCCGCACCCGCACAAACAGGGGATCGTCAAACCACTCCCGCAATTTGGCGAGGGACTTGCTCACCGCCGACGGGGTGACACAGAGCTTTTTGGCCGCCCCTGCCACACTGCGCTCCTGCATCAGGTACTTGAAGACCACCAACAGGTTCAAATCGAGTTCACCCAGATTGCGCATATCCCCTCTCATCTTCCATCAGCCCTGCGACTGCGCTTCACGAAGCGCGAGCCATGGTAACAGCCCTTTGACAGCCAGGTAACTGAGCAGTGCCAGCAGCAAGGCGCAGATCAACATCTCGGTCGGGGCAAAGCCAAGTTGACCCAGCAGCCAGATGTAGAGGCCGGAGAGGCTGATCTGCATGATGCAGAGCACCGCGCTGGCAAAGGCCACATTGTGCTGACAACCATCGAGCGCCTCCCCCATCGCCACCCCGAAGCCACAGGAGAACCCGACACAGACCAGCGCAAACCCCGACAGCAACAGATGGATATCGCCCCCCGCCTGCCAGCTGCCGATCAGTGAGCAGGCCGCCAGCAGATAGGAGAGATGAGCCACCGCCAGCACCTTCTTTTTGCCCAGCCAGCGCAACAGCAGGGGCGTCAGGAAGGAGGTAGACATGCTCACCCCGGCCATCACCATCATCACGATAGAATACTGCTCGGTGGTGAAACCAAACTCCTTCATCAGGATCAGCGGCGAGACGCTGACATAGACCAGAATGGAGGTCACGCTGGCACTGCTCAGCAGGGAGAGCAGCATAAAGCGCGGCGAGCGCAGCAGGGCAAAGGGCAGCGCAGCGCCACTCCCCGGTTGCCGGGCCGGACGGGTCTCCTTGAGCAGCAACAAATTCACCAGACCGCTGACGGCAGCCACCAGCGCCATCGCCACGAAGATCCCGCGCCAGTCAAAATGGGACAGGATGAGGTAACCGAGCACCGGCGCCAGCACCGGGATCACGCAGATCACCCCGTTAATCATCGAGAGCGCCATCGCCAACCGCTCCTCACTCAGCACATCCCGCAGCACGGTAAAGGTCATGATATAGAGCGCCCCCGCCCCGACTCCCTGCCAGAAACGGCCGAAATAGAACTGGCCAATCCCCTCCGCATTGCCTGCCACCAGCGAGGCGAGGACAAAAATCAGCGCGCCCCCGAGCACCACCCAGCGCCGCCCGAAGTGATCGGCAATCATCCCCCCCAGTAGCACGGTCGCTGCCATGCCAAACAGATAGATAGAGAAGGCGGTGTGGATCTGCGCCTCGCTCGCCTGCAGGGTATCGGCAATCTGGGGCACAGCGACCAGATAGAGATCGATCCCGACCGGATAGAGAATGATCATCAGAAAAGTGCACAACAGGAATACAGGCATGAACGCTCCATAACAGATTGGCGTGCCGATGCCTGCCAGATCACAGTGACAGGCGAACAATGGCGGGGCCAAGGTGGTGACAAAGCTAGCAACGCAGCGCGTCGCAATGGGGCAACTATATGGGCGCCCACCGCTCTCACCTAGTGAAGAGATGGCGATCGGTACATTCCAATCAGGAAATATTGTATTGAGTTACGTGCCATAGCGGCCATATTGAATCAAGCAGACTCAGCAATAAACCGGGTCACCTCCCGCTCATTACCATCCCTGCGCTGCACTTTACCGCCCGTCTGTTATCTGCCTTCGCCCTTGCGGGCGTATAAGCTGTAGGTGCGACGCAATACAGGGAATGTGTATGAAGGGAATGAAGAGAGAAGAGCAGATTGCCGGGCTGCTGGCGGCACTGGAGCAAGTCATTCTGGGCAAGCCGCTACAGCTGAAAATCGCGCTGGTGACCCTGCTGGCGCGCGGTCATTTGCTGATCGAAGATCTGCCCGGCATGGGCAAAACCACCCTGGCCCACGCCCTGGCGCAGGTGCTGGGGCTGGCATGCAGGCGGATGCAGTTCACCGCCGATCTGCTCCCCGCCGACCTGCTGGGGCTTCAGATTTTTGACCCCCAGCAACAAACATTTCGCTTTCACCCCGGCCCCATCTTCACCCAGGTGTTGCTGGCGGACGAGATCAACCGCGCCAGCCCCAAAGTACAGAGCGCCCTGCTGGAGGCGATGGCCGAAGGCAAGGTGAGCATCGAGGGCCACACGCACCCACTCCCCGATCCGTTTTTCGTCATCGCCACCCAGAATCCGGCGGATCAGGCGGGCACCTATCCACTGCCGGAGTCCCAACTCGACCGATTCGCCGTGCGACTCTCGCTGGGTTTTCCGCCGCGAGAAGCGGAGCGCCAGCTACTGCGCGGCCACCAGCCGACTGGCCCTTTGCTCGCCATGCTGGATGCCGCCGGACTCGCCACCTTGCAAAGCGAAGGGGATGCCATCCATGTTTCCGATGCCACCCTCGATTACCTGCTGGCGCTGGTGCACCAGAGCCGCTTTGATGGGGATCTGCCACAGCCCCTCTCCCCCCGAGCAGCCCAGACCTTGCTGGCGGTGAGCCGGACCTGGGCGCTGGTTGCGGGGCGGCGCTTTGTCACGGTAGAGGATGTGCAGGCGGTCTTCCCCTATGTGGCCGAGCATCGGCTGCGGGGCAGCTTTGGCGTACAGCACGGCGAAGCCTGTCCCCTGAGCCAGCGATTGCTGGCCAGGGTCGATCCGGACAATCCCTGATGAGCAAATTGCTAAACCGTTGGCAGCAGTGGCGAGCCCGCTGGCAGCGACGCTGGCTCGATCGCCGCATTCCCCCGGCCCGCCAGATCACGCTGGCTACCCGCAGCCTCTTTATCCTCCCCACCCGCATGGGGCTGCTCTATCTGCTGGTGCTGCTCGTCATCTATCTGCTCGGCACCAACTACCAGAACAATCTGGTACTGCTGGTGGCCTACTGCCTCGGCAGCCTGTTTATGGCCGCCATGTGGCTTACCCACCGCAACCTGTTGGGGCTGGAACTGCTGGGTGGCCAGCTGGTACTGGGGGAAGCGGGTAGCCAGCTACCTATCCGTATCTTGGTGCAGAGCCCTCGCCCGGTGCAGGCGCTCCGGTTTAGCCTCAACGAAGGCACCCTCTGGCTGGCACAGGCCGACGCTGTGCCCAGCACAGTTATCCTGCCAGTATCGGGCTCGCGCCGTGGGCCACTGCCCCTTGGCCGATTGCGGGTCGAGAGCCGCTACCCCCTCGGTCTGTTTCGCTGCTGGTCCCTGCTGGACTTGCAGTTGGAGGGCTGGCTCGCCCCCAAACCGGCGTTCGGGGCGCTAAGAGGGGAGCATGCGACCGAAAGCGAGGGGCATCAGGGCCAGCCCGCTCCGGCCACTCTCGGTGACTTTGACTCTCTGCGGACACATCAGGCCGGTGAACCACTGAGCCGGGTCGCTTGGAAGCAACTTGCCCAAGGGCGCGGCCTGCTGACCAAGCAGTTCCATGAACCGCAGCAGGATGAGACTCACCTCACCTTGCAGCGGGTCGCGGGCGGGGATCTGGAGCAGCGGCTGGCGGTGCTGGCCTGGTGGTGCGCCGATTACGGCAAGCGGGGCATCCCCTTTACCCTGACACTGGCAAACCAGACGCTGGGGCCCGATAGCGGCGCCGCCTTTGTGCAGCGCTGCCTGCTGGCACTGGCCCAATTCGATGCAACACCACCGAAGATCACGCCAGATGCTGCTCGATAACCGCCGCCTGCTGCCACTCATCGCCCTGCAACAGCTGCTGCTGGTCGCGGCGCTCTGGCCCCAGTTGCAACTCTGGGTAGTGGCAGTGGGCGCCATCACTCTCGGCGTCCGGGCCATGATGCTGTGGCGCGGCTTGCCGCCCCTGCCTGCCCGCTGGTTGGCGCTGCTGGCCATCACAACCGTGGTGTTGCTGGGGTTGCAGTGGCGCACATTGGGCACCCTGCCCGCCCTGATCAATCTGCTCTGGCTCGGCTATAGCCTCAAGATGATCGAGGTACGGCGCGAGCGGGATATCGAGCAGGTGCTGCTGCTCGCCTTCTTCCTCATCGCGCTGGCGCTGGTACAACGCCAAAGCATCGGCTGGACAGCCGGGATGGCAGTGGCACTCTGGCTGGCAGTGACCGCGCTGGTGACCGCCGTCGTCCCCGAGCAGAAACGGCCTTGGCGCAGTGCGGGGAGCGCCCTGCTGCTGGCGCTGCCCTTGCTTATCACCCTGTTTATACTACTGCCAAGGCTGCCGCCCCTCTGGCAGATGCCCACCACCAGCCGTGCCCTGTCCGGCCTCTCGGAAGAGCTGGCCCCCGGCGATATCAGCGAACTGGTCAACTCCTCGGAACTGGCGTTTCGGGTCAGCTTTGCCGATGGCCCGCCCCCTGTCCGCGAGCGCTATTTTCCGGTGATGCGCCAAGAAGTTTTCGATGGTCAGCGCTGGTTGCTGAGCCCCGAGGTCAAAGCATGGCAGCAGACAGTGCCGGTGCAGACCGGGCTGACCCTTCTGGCATCATCTTCACGGGCAAGCAATCAGCTGGCAGATAGTCCATTACCCGCCGGGAGCTACGAGGTGATCGCCGAGCCCCAGCGCCACCGCTGGGCCTTTGCCCAAAGTGAACCGACTATTCTGACTGGACCAGTGCTGCTCACCCCCATTCACACCCTCTATCGGCAGGGGAGCGGCGAGGTGGCAATCCGTTATCGCATTGGCCGCGGCGAAGCACAGATCGAGGACGACCACCAAGCCGCTCAGCGCAACCTGCAACTGCCAGCCGGAGGCAACCCGAGAGCGCGCGTCCATGGCCAAGTGCTGGCTGTGCGCTATCCGGATCGCGCAGAGCTGGTCGCCGCCCTGCTAGCGCAGTTTCGCAGCCAATCCTATTACTACACCCTGACACCGCCACGACTTGGCGGTGACGGGGTGGATGAGTTCCTGTTCGATACTCGGCGCGGCTTTTGCGGCCACTACGCCATGGCGACCGCTTTCGTGCTGCGCGCCGCCGGTATTCCGGCACGGCTGGTCACCGGTTATCTCGGCGGTGAGTGGAATCCCACGGGCAACTATCTGGCGGTACACCAGTTCGATGCTCACGCCTGGGTGGAGTATCTCGATGAAGGAGGAACATGGCGGCGAATCGACCCCACTGCGGCAGTGGCACCGGAGCGCATTGAAGGCGGCGTGAGGGAGGCCCTGAGCGACGAGTTTACCGCCGCCGACCCTCTCGCTCTGCAGCGTTATCACAACTGGGCCCTGCTCAATCAGCTGCGCTGGTGGGGCAACAATATCGACTACCAGTGGAGTCGCTGGGTGATTGGTTACGATGCGGGCCAGCTCTGGCAGCAAATCGGTCTGCGCTGGCCTGCACTGGCGGGATACACTCCCTGGTTGATCCTCGCCAGCCTGATGCTGGTCGCCCTTCTGGTGAGCTTGCCCCTGCTGTTGCCCGCCCGTCTGCCGCCAGAGCGGCGCATCTGGCAACCCCTGCTCAAACGGGGCAAACGCAGCGGCTATTCCCCAGAGCCTGCCGAGAGCATGGGAGCATGGTGCGAGCGGCTGGCGCGGCTGCGCCCCGACCTTGCCCATCCCCTGCTAAAGAGTGCGTGGCTCTATCGCCGCTGGCGTTATGCCCCCCTCAACGACCGGCAACAAGGGCGCTGCTGGCGCCAGTTGCAACGGCGTGTCAGACAGCTCGCCCAGCGCTGGGATCAGCTGCAGAAGAGCGGCTCATAAAAGAAGGGGGAGCCACCGGCTCCCCCTTCAGGTTTTAATCAAGAGGTTTGACTCACCGCTTGTTATTTTTTGGTCGGATTGTCCCAGATCCCCTCTTCCAGCTGGGAGCGGATCTCGGGGTACTTGTTGGCATCAAAGGTAGGCACCTTGCCCAGCCTGAGCTGGTCGTTGTAATCCTTGGCCAGCTTGATGGCGACGCCGGAGAGCAGCAGGATAGCCACCAGGTTGACGATGGCCATCAATCCCATGGAGACATCAGCCATTGCCCAGACGGTCGGCAACTCGCCCACAGAGCCGAACATCACCATGCCCAGCACAAACATCCGGAACAGCATCAGGCCGCCCTTGTGGTTGTGCTCGAGGAACACCAGATTCGTTTCGGCATAGGAGTAGTTCGCCACGATAGAGGTGAAGGCGAAGAAGAAGATGGCCGCCGCGATAAAGATGTTGCCACCGCTGCCAATCTGGGAAGAGAGCGCCCGCTGGGTCAGCTCGACACCGGTCACGCCGGAGCCCGGCTCAAACTGACCTGACATCAGGATGATGGCGGCGGTACAGCTGCAGATGACGATGGTATCCATAAAGACCCCCAGCATCTGCACATAACCCTGGGAGGCCGGGTGCGGCGGATAGGGAGTGGCAGTCGCTGCAGCGTTGGGCGCAGAGCCCATGCCCGCTTCGTTGGAGAAGAGACCACGCTTGATACCGTTGATCATCGCCTGGGAGATGGCATAACCCAGCGCACCCGAGCCAGCCTGCTCAATCCCGAAGGCGGACTTGATGATCAGCATGAAGACATGGGGCAACTCGGTGATGTTCATCGCCACGATCACCAGCGCCAGCAGGATGTAGGCCAGCGCCATAAAGGGCACCACCAGCTCGGCAAAACGGGCGATACCACGAATGCCGCCGAAGATAATCAGGCCGGAGAGCGCCACCAGCGCCAGACCGCTGACCCAGTCAGGAATACCAAACGCCACCTTCATCGCCAGACTGATGGAGTTGGCCTGCACCGCGTTGAACACCAGACCAAATGCCAGGATCAGGCAGAGCGAAAACACCACCCCCATCCAGCGCATGCCAAGGCCTTTCTCCATGTAGTAGGCCGGGCCACCACGGTAGTTGCCATCCTCATCCTTGACCTTGTAGAGCTGGGCCAGGGTGCTTTCGACGAAGGCGGTCGCCATGCCGATAAAGGCAATCAGCCACATCCAGAAGATGGCGCCGGGGCCGCCCAGATAGATGGCGACAGCCACACCGGCCAGGTTGCCGGTGCCGACACGGGCGGCAAGGCTGGTACAGAGGGCCTGGAAGGAGGAGATGCCTGCATTGTCCGATTTACGGCTGTTTTTCAGCACGGAAAACATGTGGCCAAAGTGACGGATCTGGATAAAACCCAGGCGGAAGGTGAAAAAGATACCGACCCCGATGAGCAGGTAGATGAGCACGGCTCCCCACATCAGGTCGTTTAGCATCGCAATCAAGGTGTCCATAATTCTCTCGTTGTTATTCACATCCATGGCCAGTCTGCGCTGACCGTTTTCTGTCTGTCGTTTAATTAGCGTTTCGCTAAAGGGGCGGAATCTAGCACAGCGGGAGAGCCCGGAATAGTGATCCCGGTCACGCGAGACACAAAAAACGAACGGTAAAAGCCCATAAAGCTCCATTTAAATCGCAAACTTTCAACAAACTCAATAATTCAATCAGACAGGCCACCATTAAGCCCCATAAGAGAACCATTTTGATATATCCCTGATGAGCTATCCGAAAACGCAAACGCTTGCATGAAATGGCTTTCAAACGGAGACATTTCGCCAAACGTTTTCGCTGTAATTAAATTTCAAGTACGTAGCGAGATAATTTATGTGATCGACGACACAAATATGGATATTGGCTAAAAAAGTTCAGCTGAAAGCAAACCGGAGCGAGGTCGGGAGGAAATGTAAAAAACCTTACTAATCATATAGTTTCACGCCATAAAACGGGATGACTCAACAGCCTGAATGTTTAACAACCAAGCGCCCCTATTGCAGGATGCAGCACATCAGTATTAATTAGGCAGGCAATGACGATGGGCCGCCCCCATCGCGCTTTTCTGAGCCTGAGGCACCAAGATCCTGTAATTTTATTTCAGAACCACCGTCTCAAGCCCGCAACCCAGGGATTACTCCCTCATTAAGAGATGATATTCGCTATGGCCGATAAATTAACCCAGCTGAAAGCCCTGACCACTGTTGTTGCCGACACCGGTGATATCGAAGCCATCAAACGCTATCAGCCCATCGATGCCACCACCAACCCCTCTCTGGTTCTGAAGGCCTCCGAGATCCCCGAGTACGCTCCGCTGATCGAAGACGCCATCAAATGGGCCAAAGCCCAGAGCCAGGACAAGGCACAGCAAATCATCGACGCGGGCGACAAGCTGGCCGTCAATATCGGTCTGGAAGTGCTGAAGATCGTTCCGGGCCGTATCTCCACCGAAGTGGATGCTCGTCTCTCCTTCGATACCGAAGCCAGCATCGCCAAGGCGCGCAAGCTGATCCGTCTCTACAACGAAGCGGGTATCAGCAACGACCGCATTCTGATCAAGCTGGCCTCCACCTGGGAAGGGATCCGTGCCGCCGAGGTACTGGAGAAAGAGGGCATCCAGTGCAACCTGACCCTGCTGTTCTCCTTCGCCCAGGCCCGTGCCTGTGCCGAAGCCGGTGCCTTCCTGATCTCCCCGTTCGTAGGCCGCATCCTCGACTGGTACAAGGCCAAGCACAACCGTGACTACACCGCCAGCGAAGATCCGGGCGTGGTCTCTGTCACCTCCATCTACAACTACTACAAGCAGCACGACTACCCGACCGTGGTGATGGGCGCCAGCTTCCGCAATACCGGCGAGATCCTGGAACTGGCCGGCTGCGACCGCCTGACCATTGGCCCGGCTCTGCTGGAAGAGCTGAGCAAGACCGAAGGCGCCGTGGTACGCAAACTGGACTACACCGGTGAGCGCAAGGCCAAACCGACCCCGATGACCGAAGCCGAATTCCGCTGGGAACTGAACCAGGACGCCATGGCTCACGAGAAGCTGGGCGAAGGCATCCGCATGTTCGCCATCGACCAGGGCAAGCTGGAAACCATGCTGGCAAGCCGCCTGTAATCAGTTCTTTTTTCTAATAAAAACCGGGCCCCTACCAAGGGGCCCGGTTTTTTTTCATGGGCTTTTTTAGCGCTGTCATAGAGTCGTCACGAAAACGTTTTAATTTCAGATTCGTTATGTTATACGGGTGGTGAAAACGATAAAAACCAAGGAGGGAGCCATGGAAATGTTCAACTTCGATTATGACGAGGTGGTTGAACTCGGTTCGCGTAGCCGCGGGACAACGGGAAAAAAACGTAAATGGCGTGAAATCGAGGCGTTGAAAGACAAACATCGCCTGCAGAAGGAGCTGCAATCCATCGATATCGCCTATGAAGGTCTTACAGACGAGATTGAACTGTAATACCGCCAGACACCTGTAAAAGCGCTCCGCACAGTCGGGGCGCTTTTTTTTGCCGCAATCGGATGAGCAAGCGGCTTGTCATGCCACCGCTAGCGATGCCAAAGGATGCTGCAGGCTAATGACAGTCATCACCAACAGCGTGGCATACCAACCCTGCCCCTCACCCTAGAATACTGACCTGCGCTGTTTCAGGGCGCATTGGGGCAATCACCGCAAGACAAGTCATCAGCAATAAAAAACCCCCGTCGATGACGGGGGCCTGAATACTCGGGGGTGACGGCTGCGCTTAGCAGTAACCGTAGCCCAGCAGACGCTGATAGCGCTGCTCCAGCAGTTGCTCGGTATCGAGCGGACGCAGTGCGTCCAGATCCTGCTTGATGCGGGCCTTGAGGTTTTTGGCCATCTTCTCCACATCGCGGTGGGCACCGCCGAGGGGCTCGTCGATCACATGGTCGATCAGCTTGAGCTCTTTCAGACGCTGGGCAGTGATACCCATCGCTTCGGCAGCTACGGAGGCCTTGTCGGCACTCTTCCACAGGATGGAGGCACACCCTTCCGGCGAGATGACGGAGTAGGTGGAGTACTGCAGCATGTTGACACGGTCACCCACGCCGATTGCCAGCGCACCACCGGAGCCACCCTCACCGATCACGGTGCAGACCACCGGCACGGTCAGACCGGCCATCACTTTCAGGTTGCGGGCAATCGCTTCGGACTGGCCACGCTCTTCGGCACCGACGCCAGGGTAAGCGCCCGGGGTGTCGATAAAGGTGATGATCGGCATCTTGAAGCGCTCGGCCATCTCCATCAGACGCAGGGCCTTGCGGTACCCTTCCGGACGCGGCATGCCGAAGTTGCGCTTGATCTTCTCCTTGGTCTCGCGACCCTTCTGGTGACCAATCACCATCACCGGCTCACCGTCGAGACGGGCGATGCCGCCGACGATAGCCTTGTCATCGGCATAGGCGCGATCGCCAGCCAACTCGTCGAAATCGGTGAAGATATGCTCGATATAGTCAAAGGTGTAGGGGCGCTGGGGATGACGCGCCATCTGGGATACCTGCCAGGCCCCCAGATCACCGAAGATCTTCTTGGTCAGCTCTTCGTTTTTCTTCTCCAGCCGGCGGATCTCGTCTTTCAGATCCACGGCGTGATTGCCTTCACTCACATGTTTGAGTTCATCAATCTGCGCCTGCAACTCGGCAATCGGCTGTTCAAAATCCAGAAAAAGACTCATAGGGCCTTAGAACCTCTAATCAAAAACCAATTCAACCCGCTCTCGTCCAAGCAGGACTCGCAAGTCATCTATCAGTTGATCGGTGGGCGTCACCCGCCACTCGGTACCGAGCGTCAATCGCACCCGGGAGCCGGGGCGACGATAGTTTACCTGAACCGGACAGACTCCGGCACGGGCGGGCTCCAAAATCTCGCACAAACGCGGGAAAAAGCGATCATCAATCCGCTGTTCATCGAGGGAGATGCGGATTGCTCTGGCAAAACGCTCCCTCGCATCGTTGATATCCAGTAATTCTCGAGCCGACATTTTAAGGCCACCGGAGAAGTCATCAAAGCTGACCTGTCCAGAAACCACCAAAATGCGGTCTTTTTGCATCAATTCTTCATATTTTTCCAGCGCTTCACTGAACAGGGTCACATCGAGGCGACCGGAACGGTCGTCCAGAGTGAAGATCCCCATCTTGTTGCCACGCTTGGTCACCATGCTGCGGGCCGCAATCACCAGCCCCGCCGCCGTGGTCACGGTATCGCGTGAAGTGGGATGCAGATCGCACAGGCGACCCGAGGTATAACGACGCAATTCGCTGCTGTACTGGTTGATGGGGTGGCCGGTGAGATAGAGCCCGAGGGTCTCGCGCTCCCCTTCCAGCCACACCTTGTCAGGCCAGTGCGGCACGTTGGCAAACGCCTTCTTGACGTCGTCAATCTCTTCGGTGAGCACGCCGAACATGTCGACCTGCCCCACCGCCTGCGCCTTGGCGTGCTGCTCGGCGGCCCGCATCGCCTCCTCCAGGGTCGCCATCAGGGCGGCGCGGTGGGGGCCGAGCCGATCCATGGCACCGGAGAGGATCAGCTTCTCCATCACCCGCTTGTTGAGCTTCTTGATGTCGACCCGGTTGCAGAAGTCGAACAGATCGCGGAACGGGCCGTCCTGATCCCGGGCGCTGAGGATAGCGTCAATAGGGCCTTCACCCACCCCTTTCACCGCCCCGATGCCGTAGACGATATGACCCTCTTCGTTGACCGAGAAGCGATAGCGGCCGGTGTTCACATCCGGCGGGATCACGGTCAGCCCCATCCGCTGGCACTCGTCCACCAGGGTCACTATCTTGTCGGTGTTGTCCATATCGGCGGTCATCACCGCCGCCATGAACTCGGCCGGGAAGTGGGTCTTGAGCCAGAGGGTCTGGTAGGAAACCAGCGCATAGGCGGCGGAGTGGGACTTGTTGAAGCCGTAGCCCGCAAACTTCTCCACCAGATCGAAGATCTTCATCGCCAGTTCGCCGTCGACGCCATTCTTGACGGCGCCCTCCTCGAAACCGGCCCGCTGCTTGGCCATCTCCTCGGGCTTTTTCTTACCCATCGCCCGGCGCAGCATATCCGCGCCACCCAGCGTATAACCCGCCAGGGTCTGGGCGATCTGCATCACCTGCTCCTGATAGAGGATGATGCCGTAGGTCGGTTCCAGAATCGGTTTCAGGCTCTCGTGCTGCCACTTCTCGTCCGGATAGGAGATCGCTTCATTACCGTGTTTGCGGTCGATGAAGTTATCCACCATGCCAGACTGGAGCGGGCCCGGTCGGAACAGGGCCACCAGTGCGATCATGTCTTCGAAGCAGTCGGGGCGCAGCCGCTTGATGAGATCCTTCATGCCGCGGGATTCCAGCTGGAATACCGCTGTGGTCTCGTAGCGTTGCAGCAGGTCGAACGACTTCTTGTCATCGATAGGGATGGCGGCGATATCCACCGGCGGCTTGCCCTCTTTGGCAAGACGCGGGTTTATCATGCCGAGCGCCCAGTCGATGATGGTGAGAGTGCGCAGACCCAGGAAGTCGAACTTCACCAGACCGGCGTACTCCACGTCGTTCTTGTCAAACTGGGTGACCGGGTGATGGCCCTCATCATCGCAGTAGAGCGGCGCAAAGTCGGTGATCTTGGTGGGTGCGATCACCACGCCACCGGCGTGTTTACCAGCGTTGCGCACCACCCCTTCGAGACGACGAGCCATGTCGATGAGGTCTTTGACCTCCTCATCCTGCTCGTAGAGTTCGGGCAGCTTGGGCTCGGCCTCGAATGCCTTGGCGAGCGTCATCCCCGGATCCGGCGGAATGAGCTTGGAGATGCGATCGACAAAGCCGTAGGCATGGCCCAGCACCCGGCCCACGTCCCGCACCACAGCCTTGGCCGCCATGCTACCGAAGGTGATGATCTGGGAGACCGCCTCCCGGCCATACATGTCGGAGACGTGCTCGATCACCTCGTCGCGTCGGTCCATGCAGAAGTCGACGTCGAAGTCGGGCATGGATACCCGCTCGGGGTTCAGGAAACGTTCGAACAGCAGGTCAAATTCCAGCGGGTCGAGGTCGGTGATCTTGAGGGCGTAAGCCACCAGAGAGCCCGCCCCCGAGCCCCGGCCCGGGCCAACGGGAATGCCGTTGTCCTTGGACCACTGGATAAACTCCATCACGATGAGGAAGTAACCCGGGAAGCCCATCTGGTTGATCACTTTCAGCTCGACATCGAGGCGCTCGTCATAATCGGGACGTCGCTCGGCCCGCACCGCCGGATCCGGGAACAGGAACTCGAGACGCTCCTCCAGACCCTCTTTCGATTTGGCCACCAGAAAATCTTCGGTGGTCATGTCGCCGGTCGGGAAGTTGGGCAGGAAGTATTCGCCGAGACGCACCGTCACGTTGCAGCGCTTGGCGATCTCCACCGTGTTTTCCAGCGCTTCGGGGATGTCGGCGAACAGCTCCGCCATCTCCTCCTGACTGCGCAGGTACTGCTGGGGGCTGTAGCGACGGGGGCGGCGTTTGTCCATCAGGGTATAGCCATCGTGGATGGCGACCCGGATCTCGTGGGCATCGAAGTCATCGGCGTTGAGGAACACCACCTCGTTGGTGGCGACCACCGGCAGCTCGAACTCGGTGGCGATGGCCACCGCCATGTGCAGGTAGACCTCTTCGTCGGGTCGACCGGTACGCAACAGTTCGAGGTAGTAGGCATCGGGGAAGTGAGTCTGATAGAAGGCGACACACTGCTCGGTCATCTGCCGGTTGCCCTTGAGCAGGAACTTGCCCACATCCCCCTCGCGCCCGCCGGAGAGGACGATCACCCCCTTGGCATGCTCGGCGAGCCAGCTCTTGTCGATAACCGGCCGCCCTTGCACGTGGCCGCGCTGGTAACCGCGGGAAATAAGCAGGGTGATGTTCTGGTAGCCGTCGTTATCCATGGCTAGCAGGGTGAGACGGAACTGCTCGTCGCCGAGCTCATCGCTCTGCACCCAGAAGTCGGCCCCGACGATGGGCTTGATCCCCTTGCCGTGGGCGGCGCCATAGAAGCGCACCAGACCGCACATGTTCATCTGATCGGTCAGCGCCAGCGCCGGCATGTTGTTGGCCGCCGCCGCCCCGACAATGGGGTTGATCTTCTGCAGGCCATCGACCATGGAGAAGTCGGAGTGGACTCGCAGGTGGATAAAACGGGGGTCAGCCATCGTCATCTCCTCTCGCTGCTCAAACTAAATGGCATGGTCTACTCGATCCCCAGTGCGCGGCGCACCGGTTTGAAGCTCTTGCGATATTCGGGCAACGGGCCACGCTCGGCCAGAATGGCGAGGTGCTCCGCGGTCGGATAACCCTTGTGACGGGCAAAACCATATTCGGGATGACGACTGTCCAACTCGGTCATCTCCGCATCTCGGGTCACCTTGGCGAGGATAGAAGCGGCGCTGATGGCGGCCACCAGGCTATCGCCCTTGACCACTGCGCGCGCTTCCATCGGCAGCGCCGGGCAGCGGTTGCCATCGATAAAGACCAGCTCGGGCGTCACCTTCAGCCCCGCTACGGCGCGCTGCATCGCCAGCATGGTGGCATGCAGGATGTTGAGCTCGTCGATCTCCTCCGGAGTGGCGCGACCGATGGCCCAGGCGAGCGCTTTCTCTTTGATCTCATCAAACAGCGCCAGCCGCTTCTTCTCGGAGAGCTTCTTGGAGTCAGCCAGCCCGGCAATCGGATTGGCCGGGTCGAGAATGACCGCGGCGGTGACCACGTCACCCACCAGGGGGCCACGGCCCACTTCGTCCACACCGGCAACCAGCTTGTCGTCAGGAATATCGATCATCATCTTGTAGCCTTGAATCAAAACAGGCCCCGTGGGGCCTGACAGGGGTCGACTGGCGCGGCATCACCGCTCGGAAAACGGATTAACGGGCTGCGCGGCGCAATCGACGGTCCGAAATAGCGTTATCTGCCGAGCAGATCCACCACCGCATCGGCGGCCTGCGAGTCGGCATTGCAGCGGATCAGCTGGTGCAGCTCGGTGAAGGTGTTGACCAGCGCACTGTTGTCGTGCTCGAAGTACTTGCTCACCTCTTCCACCAGATTCTCCGGGGTGCACTCGTGCTGGATGAGTTCCGGCACCAGCATGCGACCGGCGAGCAGGTTGGGCAGAGAGACAAATTCGGTCTTTACCAGTCGCTGGGCCAGCCAATAGCTGAAGGGCTTGAGCTTGTAGCCCACCACCATCGGCTTTTTCACCAGCATGGCTTCGAGCGCTGCGGTGCCAGAGGCCAGCATCACCACGTCAGCGGCGATCATCGCCTCGCGGCCCTGCCCTTCCAGCAGCACCATGTCGAGACCCGGCGCTACCTCGGCCTTGATGGCCATAAACTGCTCACGCCGTTTCTGGTTGACCAGCGGCACGATGAAGCCGAGATCCGGATAGCGCACCGTCAGGTGTTTGCACGCCTCGAGAAACAGGGGGGACATAAAGCCCACTTCTGCGGTACGGCTGCCCGGCAGCACTGCCAGCCAGCGGCGATTGGCATCGATACCGAGGTTGCGACGCACGGCGGCCTGATCCGGCACCAATGGAATATCATCCGCCATGGTGTGACCGACAAAACGGCAAGGGGCGTCGAAGCGGTCGTAGAAGGCTTTCTCGAACGGCAGGAAGGCGAGCACCATGTCGGTAGCGGCCTTGATCTTGTGAATGCGGTTCTGGCGCCAGGCCCACACCGAGGGGCTGACATAGTGAACCGTCTTGATACCGGCGCGGCGCAGTTTCAGCTCCACTCCGATATTGAAATCCGGTGCATCCACGCCGATGAAGATATCGGGCGGATTGGCAATAAAGTGGCGCAACAGTTCGCGACGGACCTTGAGAATGCGCGGCAGACGGCCAAGCACCTCGGTGATCCCCATGACGGAGAGCTCTTCCATCTCGAACAGCGCCTTGACGCCGAGGGCCTGCATCCGCGGCCCGGCGATCCCTTCGAACTGCGCATTCGGGTAGCGGGCTTGCAGCTCGCGCACCAGACCGGCAGCCAGAATGTCGCCGGAGACCTCTCCGGCGACGATACCGATACGAACCGGATCAGGCACGGATGATCCCGCGCTCGTTATCTTTGAGGAAGTCCACATAGAGCTGGACGGCCGGTTCGGCTTGCGCCATCTCGATCAGCACCGGCAGCACCTCTTCGATGGTCTTGCCAGAGCGGAAGATCTCTTTGTAGGCACGCTTGACGGCAGAGATCGCCTCAGCGCTGAAACCGCGGCGACGCAGACCTTCAGAGTTGACCCCGAACGGCTTGGCGTAGTTGCCGGCAGCCATCACGTAAGGCGGCACGTCCTTGTTCAGGGCGGCGCAGCCACCGACGAAGGCGTGGGAGCCGACGCGGCCAAACTGATGAATGGCAGAGAGACCACCGAAGATCACGAAGTCACCGATCACCACGTGGCCCGCCAGGGTCGCGTTGTTGGCGAAGATGCAGTTGTCACCGATGATGCAATCGTGGGCAACGTGAACGTTGACCATGAACAGGTTGCCGCTGCCCACCTTGGTCAGGGATTGATCCTGAATGGTGCCACGGTGGAAGGTGCAGTTCTCACGAATGACGTTGTTGTCGCCAATCTCGAGGAAGGTGCGCTCACCGGCGTACTTCTTGTCCTGGCAATCCTCACCGATGGAGGTGTGCTGGAAGATCTTGTTGCCGCGACCAATCTTGGTCGGGCCCTTGATCACCACATGGGAACCTACCCAGGTGTTGTCACCGATTTCCACCTCGGCGCCGATGACAGAAAAGGGGCCGATTTCAACCCCTTTACCGATCACGGCAGACTCATGGACGATGGCTGTATCGTGAATGATGGCAGTCTGGTCGATCACGTGTGTTAAACCTCGCGTTTGGCGCACATCAGCTCGGCGGTACAGACCACTTCACCGTCGACGGTGGCGACACCGGTGAACTTGGCAATACCGCGACGCTCTTTCAGGAACTCCACGTCGAGCACCAGTTGGTCACCGGGGCCGACCGGACGCTTGAAGCGAGCGTTGTCGATTGAGGCAAAATAATAGAGTTCGTTGGGAGACGGCTTGCCCACCATGGTAAAGGCCAGGATACCGGTGGCCTGTGCCATCGCTTCCAGGATCAGTACGCCCGGGAACACCGGCTTGGCCGGGAAGTGCCCCTGGAAGATCGGCTCGTTGAACGAGACGTTCTTGATGGCACGCAGGGTTTTGCGCTCATCGCTGATCTCGTAGTCGTCTACACGATCCACCATCAGAAACGGATAACGGTGGGGCAGCAGATCCATGATTTCCTGGATACCCAGGCTCTTCTTTTCAGTAGTCAAAACAGTACCCTATACCAATCGTGATTATTCTTGATCCAGCTTCTTCTCAAGCTTGCTTAACCGCTTGTGCATCTCTTCGATACGCATCACCCGGGCGGCGGTCTTGCGCCACTCTTTATTGGTTTGCAGAGGGATGCCGGAAGAGTAGACACCGGGCTCGGTAATGGGTCGCATCACCATGGCCATACCGGTAACGGTGGCCTGGTCGCAGATCTCCATATGCCCGTTAAAGACGGAAGCGCCGCCAATGATACAGTATTTGCCGACCTTGAGACTACCAGCCATCACGGTGGAGCCCGCCACGGCGGTGCCGTAACCGATCTCGACGTTGTGGGCGATCTGGCACTGGTTGTCGATGATGACGTTGTCAGCGATGCGGGTATCTTCCAGCGCACCGCGATCAATGGTGGTACAGGCACCGATCTCGACCCGGTTGCCAATGGTCACTCCGCCGAGCTGGGGGATCTTGATCCACTCGCCACGCTCGTTGGCGTAACCGAAACCATCGGCCCCGATCACTGTGCCGGATTGAACCAGACAGTCGGTACCCATGGTCACATTGTGATAGAGGGTGACGTTGGCCCACAGCCGGGAGCGGGCTCCCAGCCGGGTATTTTTGCCAACAAAACAGCCCGGGCCAATGCGTACATCGTCACCCAGCACAACGCCGGATTCGATCACTGCATTGGCGCCGATGGCCACTCTCTCGCCCAGCTGGACGTCGGCCGCGATGACAGCACTCGGATGGATATCCATGGCCGGCTGCGGGGTAGTATCCAGCAGTTGGGCTACCCGGGCAAAACCCACGTATGGATCCTTGAGCACCAGTGCATTGGTGGGACAGAAAGGGAGATCCGCCTCTGTGATAAGCACGGCAGTCGCCTTGCTCTGCTCCAGATAGTGCCGGTACTTCTTGTTGGACAGGAAGGTGATATCCCCCTCCCCGGCCTTTTCCAGTGTCGCTACCTTGCGGATTTCCAGGGTTCCGTCGCCATGGACCTGGGCCCCCAGTTGCTGGGCCAGCTGTGCGAGAGTGAATGCCATCAATTAGTTGCTCTTGCTTACCTGAGAAATAACCTGGCCGGAGATGTCCAGCTTGCTGGCGGCATACGGGGCGGCATTGCGCTCCAGCACCAGATCGTAACCATTGCTCTTGGCGATGGAATCGATGGCAGCCTGCACCTTGGTCAGGATCTTGTTGCGCTCTTCGGACTGACGGCGGCCGTTGTCCTGCTCAAAGGCTTGACGCTTCTGGTTGAACTCCATCTGCAGCTTGGCCAGCTTCTCCTGGTTCTGCTTCTTCTGCTCTGCGCTCATGAAGGCTTCATCCTTGCGGAACTTCTCGACCAGCTTCTGGCCTTCCTGTTCCAGCTTCTGCAGCTCACGCATACGCGGCTCGAATTCACCTTTCAGCTTGGCTGCAACGGCTTCACGCTGGGGCAGCTTTTGGAAGACTTCGCCCATATCCACCACGGCGATCTTGGTCTCAGCGAAGGCAGAACCCATGCCGGCAGCCATCAGTGCAAAGCTCAAACCAGCTACTTTCAACGCTTTATTCACACTTACTCCTTGTTCCCTCATGGCGAGGGCTACCTGATTTACCCGATTATGCAAGCGGCGTTAGGACCGTCTTGTTACCTGGTGAGGCACGCATACCGCGCGTCCCATCATTGAAGACCCCCACCGCATGGGTGGGGGCGAAACTCTGCTTAGAAAGTACGACCGATGTTGAAGGAGAAGACTTCGGTGCGATCCCCTTCATATTTCTTGATCGGCTTGGCCAAGGCAAACACCAGCGGGCCCATCGGCGAGAGCCACTGCAGGGAGACACCGGCAGAGACCCGGATATTGCCCGGGTTGGAGTAGTCCTGGCTCAGATAGTTGCAATCAGAACCGGCGGCGCAAGGATATGCTCCGTTGGCAAAATCAGTGCTCCAGACGGTACCTGCGTCCATAAAGACGGTGGAACGGATCTGCGGACGATAGGTCTCGGAAACAAACGGGGTCGGGAAGACCAGCTCCAGTGAAGCGACGGCCAGAGCGTTACCACCCACCGAGGTGTCGGAACCTTCGTAGTAGCCAGTTTCACACGGCTGAGAACCCGTGCAACTACCAGCACCCGGCTTGTTGTAGGTCTTGTAGATCGCCTTGGGACCAATGGTATTGCTCTTGAAACCACGCACCGTATCGAAACCACCGGCATAGTAGTTCTCGAAGAACGGCAGCATGGAGTCATCGCCATAGCCGTTACCGTAGGAGACACGACCCTTGCCGATCATTACCCAACTGTGATCCGCATCGAGCGGGAAGTAGTGGGCATCTTCGGCAGAGAGCTTGTAGTACTGCAGCTCCATGCCCGGCACGGTCACCTTGGCGTTGATACGCTGACGATCGCCAGAAGTCGGGAACATCCCCTTGTTCAGGGTAGAGCGGGTCCAGCCAGCGGTGACATCAACGGTCACAAAGTCGAGGTTGGAACCATCCTGTGAGTAAGCATTCCAGAACTGATCCATCTGTACCGACTGGCGGTTATCATTCCACTGATCCCAGCAGTAGGTATTGCCATCAGTATCCGGATTGTCCTTCAGACACTCCTGATAGTTCTGGGCATTGAATGACGGACGGCTCAGCTTGGTGCTCTCGATACCGGTACTGAAGTCGAGACGGTTGAACTCGTTGACCGGGAAGCCGCTGGAGAGACGGAAACCGATGGTTTCGTTCTCGTAATCGACGATATCGGCATCATCGGCGCGGAACTGGTTGTAGTAGACCCGACCACCCAGGCTGACACCATCCACGGTGAAGTAGGGGTCGTTGTAGCTCAGGTCAACGTTCTTGGAGTAGTCGTTGGTGCTGGCATTGATGGAGACCTTTTTACCGGTACCCATAAAGTTGTCCTGGGAGATCCCCGCCTGCAGGCTCAGACCCGACTCGGTACCGTAACCGATACCGGCATTGATGGAACCCGCTGGCTGCTCCTTGACCTTGAAGTCGAGGTCAACCAGGTCATCGTTGCCCGGCACCCGTTTGGTGTCCACTTCAACGCTCTCGAAGTAGCCAAGGCGGTTGAGACGGCTCTTGGACTGCTCGATATTGTCGGAGGAGAGCCAGGTGCCTTCCATCTGGCGCATCTCGCGACGCAACACCTGATCTTCGGTGGTTGCGTTACCGCTGAAGTTGATGTTGCGCACATAGACACGGGGGCCCGGCTCAACGTTGACGATCAGCTCCACTTCCTTGGTCTTGTCATTGACCTGCGGGAAGGTGACCACTTTCGGATAGGCATAACCGTAACGGCCGAGGAACTTGGAGAGCACCTCTTCGGTATGAGTCACCTGACTGGCAGAGTAGGTGCTGCCGGCAGCAATCGGGATCAATCCCTTCATCTCGCCACTGCGATCGATCAGGTCACCCTTGAGCTGGACGCCGGAGACCTTGTACTGATCCCCTTCCTTGATGTTGAGCGTGACGTAGACGCCCTTCTTGTCGGGGGTCATGGAGACCTGGGTAGACTCCTGCTGGAAGCGGATATAGCCGCGGTCCATGTAGTAGGAGCGCAGGGTCTCGATATCACCGGCCAGTTTCTGCTTCTGATAGCGCTGATCGGCGGTGAAGTTCCACCAGGGCACTTCGTCGCGCAGGGAGAGCTGGGCAATCAGCTTCTCTTCAGGGAAGACGCTGTTGCCGACGATGTTGATCTGCTGGATCTTGGCCGCTTCCCCTTCCACGAAGGTGAACTTGAGGTCGACCCGGTTGCGCGGCAACGGGGTGACGATGGCCTTGACCTTGGCGGAGTATTTACCCACGCCATAGTAGAAATCTTCCAGTCCCTTCTCGAGGGAAGTGAGTACGGTGCGATCCAGCGGATCACCCACACGAATACCGGAGGACTCCAGACTCTGGGTCAGTTGCTCCTCTTTGATATCCTTGTTGCCGGCAAACTCGATGCTGGAGATGGTTGGACGCTCCTTGACCATCACCTGCAGCACCTGGCCATCACGGTAAACCTTCACATCCTCGAAGTTACCCGAGGCATAGAGCTTTTTGATGGCGCTGGCCAGAGCCACGGAGTCGACGGTATCACCGACCCGGATCGGCAGGTTCAACAGTGCGGCACCCAGGGTCACCCGTTGCAGACCTTCGACCTGGATATCTTGCACCACAAAAGAGGCAGGGGCCGCCTGGGCCAGGAAACTGGCACCCAGCAGGCAACTCAACACCAATGCTTTTTTAACAGCCATTTTGTTCTTATGTGTCCTTGTTGATGCTCTGGCCTCAGAGGCGAGCGAAATCGTTAAACAGCGCAATGCCCATCAATAACATCAGAATGGCGGCACCGATCCTGAAACCCACTTCCTGTATTTTCTCTGATACCGGCTTGCCGGTGACCGCTTCGATCAGGAAATAGACCAGATGGCCACCATCAAGCACCGGCAGGGGGAACAGATTGATAATCCCCAGATTGACGCTGATCAGCGCCAGAAAACTCAAGAAATAGACCAGACCATAGTCGGCACTGCTGCCGGCGCCCTTGGCAATGGAGATGGGGCCACTCAGGTTGTCCAGCGACACGATGCCACCAATCAACTTGCCAATCATGTCAAAGGTGAGCGTGATCAGGCTCCAGGTTTTGTCCGCGCCATGCCACAGCGCCTGCAAAGGCCCATACTGTAACAGAATTCGATATTCATCCGGTAATGGAACCAGTTGCGGTGAGAGACCGACGAATCCCACCAGCTTGCCCTGCACCTTGCGGCTATCCGGGGTCAGGGTCACGTTGAGATCACTGTTGTTGCGCTCAACCACCACTTGAAGGGGTTCGCCCGGTGCCTGCTGCACCAGTTCGACAAACTGGGCCCACGCGGTAATAGGCTGATCGCCGACCTGTTTGATACGGTCACCGACCTGCAGCCCCGCCTTTTCACTGGCACTCTTGGCCACCACTGCAGCCACGACTGGCAGCACTTTGCCACTCAGGGGGACGATCCCCAAGCTGCCGATAGGCGACTCTTTATCCGGATCGAAGGTCCAGCCGGTCAGCGACAAGGTTTTATCGGTGGCATAGCTGGTATTGGGTGCCTGCACCTTGAGAGTCACTGCATCATCACCCAGATGACTTATAAGAGCGTAGGTGACGCTCTCCCAGTCACCGGTCAGCTCATCGCCGACCCCGACAATCTCCATCCCGGGCAGCACACCCGCCTCGGCCACGATGGATGCCGGACGCACTTCACCGATCACCGGCTTGACGCTCGGCACCCCGATGATAAACATCAGCCAGAGGGCAAACAGGGCAAAGACGAAGTTGGCCATGGGACCTGCGGCGACAATCGCCATCCGCGCCCAGACACTCTTGTGGTTGAAGGCATACTGCTCGTCACCGGGCTTGAGTTCATCGACCCGGCCATCGAGCATCTTGACGTAACCACCGAGCGGGATCAGCGCCAGCACATATTCGGTGCCATCTTTACCCATCCGGCGCCAGATCGCCTTGCCAAAACCGATGGAGAAGCGCTCAACCTTGACGCCACAACGACGGGCCACCCAGAAGTGACCAAACTCGTGCACCGCGACCAGCAGGCCCAGCGCAACAACAAAAGCACCGATATTCCACAACACACCGCCCATCAGCCAAGCTCCTCAATCAAAGTGTGAGCACGGGCTCTTGCCGCACCGTCCAGGGCAAACAGATCATCGAGCGAGCCGACGGCGCTGCTCTCCAGCGCCAGCATCACTGCCTCGTTGATCCGGGCAATATCCATAAAACCGATGCGCCCGGCCAGGAAGGCGGCAACCGCCTCCTCGTTGGCCGCATTGAGCGCAGTGGTCGCCGCTTGTCCCTTCTGGCAGGCATTGATGGCCAGCGCCAGACAGGGGTAGCGATCATAATCAGGCCGGATAAAGCTGAACTCTCCGACACTGAAGAAATCCAAAGGTTCCACACTGGAGGGGATGCGATTGGGATAAGCCAGCGCATGGGCGATGGGGGTACACATATCCGGATTGCCAAGCTGGGCCAGCACGGAGCCATCCTTATACTGCACCATGGAGTGGA
Source organism: Aeromonas sp. 600724 (assembly GCF_049175135.1). Classification (NCBI taxonomy): domain Bacteria; kingdom Pseudomonadati; phylum Pseudomonadota; class Gammaproteobacteria; order Aeromonadales; family Aeromonadaceae; genus Aeromonas; species Aeromonas sp. 600724. Next base: position 55,113 of record NZ_JAAKUM010000005.1, read on the forward strand.
TCACCGACTGCGGGTGGATCACCACCTGGATCTGCTCGGGCGCCGCATTGAACAACCAGCGCGCCTCGATGTACTCCAGCCCCTTGTTGATCATGGTGGCGGAGTCGACCGAAATCTTGGCCCCCATCGACCAGTTGGGATGAGCGATGGCCTGCGCCGGCGTCACCTTCGCCAGCTCGCTGATCTCGGTGTAACGGAACGGACCGCCGGAACCGGTCAGCAAAATCTTGCTGATCCCCGCCGCCGCCAGATCGCAAAAACCGGGCTGGCGCTGCACGGCAGTCGGCAGACACTGGAAGATCGCATTGTGTTCGCTGTCGATGGGTAGCAGCTCGGCGCCATGCTCGCGCACGGCCTCCATGAAGAAAGCACCGGACATCACCAGCGCCTCCTTGTTGGCCAGCAAAATACGCTTTCCGGCACGAACCGCAGCCATGGTCGGGGCCAGTCCGGCCGCCCCCACAATGGCGGCCATCACGCTATGGGCGTCGGGGTGAGCGGCAACCTCGCAGAGGGCTGCTGCACCAGACATGACCCGGGTCGCACTGCCGTGCGCTTTCAGACGGGCAGCCAGTTCACGGGCGGCATCCTCATCGACCATCACGGCAAAACGGGGGGAGAATTCGAGGCAGTCCCGCAACATGGCATCCACGTTGCGGGCGGCGGTCAACGCCAATACTTGCCAACTGCCCGGGTTATGGCGCAGCACTTTCAAGGTACTCTGACCAATGGAGCCAGAGGCCCCCAGAATAACCAGTGACTTGTGCATCAAAACTCCTGACTGAGTAGCAGATAACTGAGCAGAAACACCGGCAGGGCGGCGGTCAGGCTGTCGATCCGGTCGAGAATGCCGCCATGACCCGGCAACAGGGTGCCGGAGTCCTTGATGCCCGCCTCGCGCTTGAACATGCTTTCGGTCAGATCGCCGAGTACGGAGGCTAGCACCGCCAGCAGAGAGCAAAACAGCACGGTGATCATCTTGGCAGGAACAAATCCCATCGACCAGGTGACACCGATGGCCAGCAGGCTGGCGGTAAAGAGGCCGCCGCACATCCCTTCGATGGTTTTGCCCGGACTCACAGCCGGTGCCAGCTTGTGCTTACCGAACGCCTTGCCGAAAAAATACGCGCCAGAATCTGCCGCCCAGACCAGTCCCATCACGAACAACAGGATCCAGGCCCCCATCATGGGGTCATGGTAAAAGTTGTAACCACGGATGGCGACCAGCGACCAGAAGAAGGGAACCAGAGTCACCAGACCAAACAGCGACTTGAGCCAGATAGACTCTTTCCACAGCTTGGCGCTTTGGGGATAGCGCAGCACCAGCAGCAGACCCAGCAGCCACCAGCTTACCGCGGTCCAGAGCACGCCCATCACCAGGGGGTGCAGGTGAGGCGTCCAGAGTTGCTCCACCGGCAGCCAAAAGAGGCTGGCACCGAGCAACAGACAAAATACGATGGGTAACCATTGCTGCGGAGCAGCAGAGACAAACCCACTCCATTCGCGACTGGCCAACAAAAACACCAGCGCTGCCAACAGGGCAAAAAATTTCAATGGCAGAAAGAAGAGCGCCCCCAACACCAGGGGGATCAACATCAAAGCAGTAATAATTCGTTGTTTTAGCAAAAGAAACCTCTCTCTTGGGAGCGGGGTTTAGCCGGTCTGCTGCTCGGCGATCAATTCCCGTATCTGTTCACCCGTGCAACCGAAGCGACGCTCGCGGGCAACGAAAGAGGCAACCGCCTCACTGAACTCGGCCTCGTTGAAATCGGGCCACAATACCGGGGTAAAATAGAGCTCTGCATAGGCGAGCTGCCATAACACAAAGTTGCTGATGCGATGATCGCCACCGGTACGGATCAGGAGATCCACCGGCGGCAGGTCGGCCATACACACTTCGCGACCAAGCATGGATTCATCGATGTCATCGGCGGCCAGTTCACCGGCAACAACCGCGCGGGCCAGCTTGCGAGCCGCCTGAGCGATATCCCACTGGCCGCCATAGTTGGCCGCAATATTCAGGGTCAATCCCTTGTTATTGGCGGTCAAGGCTTCCGCCTTGGCGATTTTGGCCTGCAACCGATCACTGAAGCGAGCGGTATCGCCAATCACCCTGAGCCGGATCCCGTGACTGTGAAGTTTGTTCACCTCGCGGCCCAGCACGGTAATGAACAGCTCCATCAAGGCGCTGACTTCCCCTTCCGGACGACGCCAGTTTTCGCTGGAGAATGCAAACAGGGTCAATGCCTCGATCTTGGCTCGCGCAGCAAAGGTAACGGCCTCGCGCACTGACTTGACGCCCGCCTTGTGGCCATAAACCCGCATCTTGCCTCGGTTCTGGGCCCAGCGACCGTTACCATCCATGATGATGGCGACGTGACGGGGTAAAGACGAGTTGGCACAATCACCCAACGCAGCCAAAAGCGACATGGTTTTCTCCCACAAAGACAAAAGCGCCGTGCAGGGGCACTACACGGCGCTCGTAATATACCTTTCAGACGGTTAGATTTCCATTAGCTCCTTCTCCTTTACGGCAAGGGCCTCATCGACCAGCTTGATGTAGGAGTCAGTCAGTTTCTGGATCTCTTCCTGGGCGCGACGGTCGTCGTCTTCGGAGATCTCTTTGTCCTTCAGCAGCGCTTTCAGGTCGGCGTTGGCATCGCGGCGAATGTTGCGCACGGCAACACGGGCGTTTTCCGCTTCGGCACGGACGATCTTGGTCAGGTCGCGACGGCGCTCTTCGGTCAGCGGCGGCAGCGGCACGCGCAGGGTCTGGCCATTGCTGGAGGGGTTCAGGCCCAGATCGGAGGTCAGGATCGCCTTCTCTACCGCCTGGATCATGGAGCGGTCAAAAATGGAGATGGAGAGGGTGCGAGCATCTTCTGCCACGACGTTGGCCAACTGTTTCAGCGGAGTGGCAGCACCGTAATACTCAACCTGGATGCCGTCGAGCAGGCTCGGGTGAGCACGGCCAGTACGGATCTTGGACATCTGGGTCTTGAGTGATTCGACACTCTTGCCCATACGCTCCTTGGCGTCGTTTTTAATCTCGTTGATCACAGCGGTTTTCCTTTTGGCGAACGAGCCGCCATGCGGCTCGCATCTATATTATTTGCTGACGTAATGGATCAGGGTACCTTCCGGCTCACCCATGATAACCCGGCGCAAAGCGCCCGGCTTGTTCATGTTGAACACCCGGATCGGCAGATCATGGTCACGTGCCAGAGTAAAAGCAGCAAGATCCATCACCTTGAGCTCTTTTTCAAGAACTTCATCATAACTCAATTCATGGTACAGCACGGCATCCGGATTCTTGACTGGATCTTCGTTGTATACACCATCAACCTTGGTGGCCTTGAGCACTACATCGGCTTCGATCTCGATCCCGCGCAGGCAAGCCGCAGAATCGGTAGTGAAGAAGGGGTTGCCAGTACCGGCAGAGAAGATCACCACTTTGCCTGCACGCAGCTGGCTGATTGCCTCGGCCCAGCTGTAGGAATCACAAACCCCTTGCAGGGAAATGGCAGACATCAGACGGGCATTCACATAAGCACGATGCAGAGCATCACGCATGGCCAGACCGTTCATCACGGTTGCCAGCATACCCATGTGGTCGCCCACCACGCGGTTCATGCCCGCCTTGGCAAGACCGGCACCACGGAACAGGTTGCCGCCACCGATGACCAGACCGACCTGAACACCCAGCTCAACCAGCTCTTTGATCTCTTGGGCCATCCGCTCCAGCACTGCCGGATCAATGCCGAAACCCTCGGATCCTTGCAGGGCTTCACCACTCAACTTCAGAAGAACACGTCTGTATGCAGGTTTGGGATTGGTACTCATGTCACTGATTCCTGGTCATATAAAGACCGCGACATAAGTCGCGGTCTGGGGAAACGGAAAAACCGGTTCGATTAGGCCTTTTGAGCGGCCGCGATTTGGGCTGCAACTTCAGCAGCGAAATCGGTCTCTTGCTTCTCGATGCCTTCGCCCACTTCGAAACGGGTGAAGGAGACAACGTCAGCGCCTTCTTTCTTCAGCAGCTCGGCAACAGTCATGGAAGGATCTTTCACGAACGGCTGACCAGTCAGGGAAACCTCACCGGTGAACTTCTTCATGCGACCTTCAACCATCTTCTCGGCGATCTCTTTCGGCTTGCCGGAGTTGATGGCGATGTCGATCTGGATTTCGCGCTCTTTGGCAACGACTTCAGCAGATACATCTTCAGGCTTGACGAATTGCGGGCTGTTGGCTGCAACGTGCATGGCCAGATCTTTGGCCAGTTCGTCGGAACCACCGGTCAGCTTGGTGATAACACCGATGCGGGAACCGTGAACGTAGGTGCCCAGGTTGTCACCTTCAACCAGCATCACGCGACGCAGGTTCATGTTCTCACCGATCTTGGCGATCAGGTTGGTGATGGTCAGCTCTACGGATTCGCCGTTGCCAAAATCAGCGGCTTTCAGCGCATCAACGTCTGCGATCTTCTGGGTAGCTGCGATCTCGACGATCTTCTGACCCATGGCCAGGAAACCGGCATCCTTGGAAACGAAGTCAGTCTCGCAGTTCAGCTCGATCATGACGGCAACGTTGCCTTCGGTACGGGCGAAAATCACACCTTCAGCGGCGATACGGCCAGCTTTCTTGGCGGCTTTGGCCTGACCGGATTTACGCATGTTCTCGATGGCCAGCTCGATATCGCCGTTGGCCTCTTCCAGTGCTTTTTTGCAATCCATCATGCCAGCGGCGGTGCGCTCGCGCAGTTCTTTTACCAGGGCGGCAGAAATGTTTGCCATGTCCAGTATCCTCGGTCTTGAATTGACAAGAAACAGGGGCCACAAGGGCCCCTGCTAACCAATTACATCAGCTTGGTTAATAAGGGCTTTGCAGACCTTATCAATTACTCAGCTTCAACGAAGCCATCTTGTTCGGCTTGAACAACGATGTCCTGCTCGCGAGCTTCCAGTACGGTGTCAGCAGCAGCATTCAGGTACAGCTGTACGGCACGGATAGCGTCGTCGTTACCCGGGATGACGTAATCAACGCCGTCCGGGTTGGAGTTGGTATCAACGATGGAAACTACCGGGATACCCAGGTTGTTGGCTTCTTTGATAGCGATGTGCTCGTGGTCGGCATCGACAACGAACAGAACGTCAGGCAGGCCGCCCATGTTCTTGATACCACCCAGGCTCTTCTCCAGCTTTTCCATTTCGCGAGTACGCATCAGCGCCTCTTTCTTGGTCAGCTTCTCGAAGGTACCGTCCTGGCTCTGGGTTTCCAGATCTTTCAGGCGCTTGATGGACTGACGAACGGTTTTCCAGTTGGTCAACATGCCGCCCAGCCAGCGGTGGTTAACATAGAACTGGTCGCAACGCTCAGCGGCTTCTTTTACGGCTTCAGACGCGGCACGCTTGGTACCTACGAACAGTACCTTGCCTTTCTTGGCAGCTACGGAGCTGATGAAGTTCATGGCATCGTCAAACATCGGAACGGTTTTTTCCAGGTTGATGATGTGAACTTTGCTGCGGGCACCGAAGATGTAGGATTTCATTTTCGGGTTCCAGTAACGAGTCTGGTGACCGAAGTGAACGCCGGCTTGCAGCATGTCGCGCATAGAAACTTTAGCCATTTTATACCTCTATATTGGGGTTAGGCCTCCACACATCCCATATAACCGACCCGTTAAGGCACCCCGGCATATGTGTCGATGTGTGTGTGTTGTTTAAGTAAGGGTGATGAAATCGGGACGCAAGTTCCCCATTCCGGCGCGCTTTATACCATAACTTTGTTCAGGACACCACCGGCCGACACTCTAAACAGGTGTAAATCTGGATCCCGCCAGAGGAGGTTGCGACTGCCATTTGACGCTGTGATGACAATCACACTGGAAGTACGCGGGGGTTGCGGATAAAATTTTGGCCTGATTGCAAACGCATCTATTTTTCATTACCTGATTGCCGGACATCGATAGATGCGCGATCAGGTCCCAAGAGAGATCCCATGTCCATTAAAATCAAGACACCGGAAGAGATTGAAAAGATGCGCGTTGCCGGCCAATTGGCCGCCGATGTGCTGGTCATGATTGCGCCCCATGTCAAAGCTGGCGTCACCACTGACGAACTGAACACCCTCTGCCACAACTATATTGTCGACGTGCAGCAGGCCATCCCGGCCCCGCTCAACTATCACGGTTTCCCCAAATCCATCTGTACCTCGGTGAACGATGTGATCTGCCACGGCATCCCGAACCACAAGAAGCTGCGTGATGGCGACATCATCAACCTCGACATCACCGTTATCAAGGATGGCTACCACGGCGATACCTCGGCCATGTTCATCGTGGGGGAAACCACCCCGCTGCGCCGCCAGCTCTGCAAGGTTGCGCAAGAGAGCCTCTACGCTGCCATCAAGAAGGTGCGTCCGGGTGCCTGCATCACCGAAATTGGCGCCGTGATCCAGCCCATCGTCGAGAAGGCCGGCTTCTCCGTGGTGCGTGACTACTGCGGCCACGGCATCGGTGCCGAGTTCCACGAAGAGCCGCAGATCCTGCACTACCGCAACAGTGGCAAGCTGGAGCTGAAAGCAGGCATGTGCTTCACCATCGAGCCGATGGTCAACAGCAAGAAGTATCACTGCAAGGTCAATCCGAAGGATGGCTGGACCGTGACCACCAAGGATGGCGGCGACTCCGCCCAGTGGGAACACACCCTGCTGGTGACCGAGGATGGCTGCGAGGTACTGACCCTGCGCCCGGACGACACTATCGACCGCTTCATCAAACACAGCTAACATCGAACCCCGGCCCTTGTGAAAAGCGCCGGGGTTTTTACTGCCTGTTTCAGCCAGATGCCTGCCACTTGTGTGTGAGATGCCATGGACGCCAGCCTGCTTTCCCCCCATTTGTTACCCGATGATCAGCTCACCCGCGATAACTGCAAAGAGTACCTGAGCCGCTTTCTCGGCTGGCTGCACGCCCGTTTCGATGCCGGTGACAACATCATCGAGCTGGTTGCCACCCGCTCCGAATACATGGATCAGTTGCTCTGCCGCCTGTGGCAGAAGTTTGGCTTCGACAAGAGCGACCTGACCCTGATCGCGGTGGGGGGCTATGGCCGCGGCGAGCTGCACCCCCACTCCGATATCGACCTGCTGATCCTCTATGACGGCGACGAACTGGACGAAGTGTTGGGACTACGCATTGGCGAGTTCATCACCCTGTTGTGGGATCTCAAGCTGGAGGTGGGTCAGGCGGTGCGCAACGTGGCGGAGTGCCTCGAGCAGGGGCGCGCCGATATTACGGTCGCCACCAACCTCATCGAGGCCCGCTACATCACTGGTCGCCAAGAGGGCTTTCGGCAACTGAAAGAGGCCACCGGCCCCCAGCACTTCTGGCCAAGTGAAGCCTTCTTTCGTGCCAAGCGCCAAGAGCAGGCGGAGCGGCACCAGCAGTTTCTCGGTACCGCCTACAAACTGGAGCCGGATCTCAAGTGCAATCCGGGCGGCCTGCGCGACATTCAGACCCTGGCCTGGGTCGCCCGTCGCCACTTCGGCGCCACCACCTTGTTCGAGATGACCAGCCACGGCTTTCTCAACCGCGCCGAGTATCGTGAGCTGCTCGACTGCCAGAATTTTCTCTGGAAGGTGCGCTTTGCCCTGCACATGGCCATCAACAAGGGAGATAACCGCCTGCTGTTCGATCGCCAGCGCACAGTAGCCCAGATGTTGGGGTTCGAGGGGGAAGGCAACACTCCGGTCGAACAGATGATGAAACGCTTCTATCAGACGGTGCGGCGGGTCTCCGAGCTCAACGAGATGCTGCTGCAGCTGTTTGACGAAGCCATCCTCGGCAACACCGCCATGGATGTGCGCCGCCTCTCCGACGAGTTCCAGCTCCGTGGCCGCCTCATCGATGCGGTGGATGCGGAACTGTTCAGCCGTGAACCGGCCGCTATCCTGCGCCTCTTCTATCAGATGGCCCAGCATCCCGAGATTGCGGGTATCCACTCGGCCACCCTGCGCCAGCTGCGCGAGGCGCGGCGCAAACTCAACTGCTGGTTGCAGGACTTGCCTGACTGCCGTCGCCTGTTTATGGCGCTGCTGCGCCATCCCAACGGCATCGGCCTGCCGCTCACCCTGATGCACAAATACGGCATCCTCGCCGCCTATCTGCCGCAATGGAACCTCATCGTCGGCCAGATGCAGTTCGACATGTTCCACGCCTACACGGTAGATGAGCACACCCACCGGCTGCTCAAAAACATTCACCAGTTCCCCAATCCGGCCAGTCGCCAGAGCCACCCGCTCTGCCACGAGGTCTTCACCCGGCTGCGCAAACCTGAGCTGCTCAGCATCGCCGCCCTGTTCCACGATATCGCCAAGGGGCGGCGCGGCGATCACTCGGAGCTCGGCGCCGTCGATGCGCTGGAGTTCTGCCAGCTGCACGGCCTCGATCGCTACGAGAGCCGACTGGTCGCCTGGCTGGTGCGCCACCATCTGCTGATGTCGGTCACCGCCCAGCGCCGCGATATCTACGATACCGACGTGGTCACCGATTTTGCCCAGAAGGTGCGCGACGAACAGCATCTCGACCTGCTCTACTGCCTCACCGTGGCCGATATCTGCGCCACCAACGATACCTTGTGGAACGACTGGAAGGGCACCCTGCTGCGGGAACTCTACTTCGCCACCCAGAAGGCGCTGCGCCAGGGGCTGGAGAACCCGCCCGACATGCGGCTGCGCATTCGCGAAAACCAGCGTCAGGCCAAGCAACTGCTGGCGCAACGGGATGTATCGGAAGAGGCAATCAACCAGCTCTGGGCCGATTTCAAGGCCGACTACTTCCTGCGTCATAGCCCGGAGCAGATCGCCTGGCACTGCCGCCACATCATCGAGCATGGCGACAATCCTGCTCCGCTGGTGATCATCGGCAAACACCCGACCCGCGGCGGCAGCGAGGTATTTATCTACTGCCGCGATACCCCGAATCTGTTTGCCACCGTCGCCTCGGCACTGGATCAGAAGAACCTCAACATCCACGACGCCCAGATCATGAACTCGCGCAGCAACTATGTGCTCGATACCTTCGTGGTGCTGGAGCCGAGCGGCGAGCCCATCAGCCCCAATCGCACTGCCACCATCAAGAAGGCGCTGGAGAAGGCGCTGCTGGAGCCTGGCAAGCTGGTGCTGCGCAATAAGCCGTTGTCACGGCGCCACCGCCAGTTCAGCGTACCGACCCGGGTAGTCTTCCTGCCTCATAAAGGGGAGAGCCGTCACACCCTGATGGAGCTGACTGCCCTCGATACTCCCGGCCTGCTGGCCCGGATCGGTGCCGTTTTCCAGCAGTGCGGACTGTCGCTACATGCCGCCAAAATTGCCACTTTCGGTGAGAGGGTCGAGGACTTTTTCAGCCTGACCAGCCTCGATGGCGAGCCATTGACCGCCGAGCAGCAAAAACAGCTGGAAGAGCGACTGGTACACCAACTCAACCCCCAGCAGTCGGTACTGGATTAAGCGAAGAGTGATTCGAAAGAGGCTGGTTGTCGGGCGTTTTTTGCCATGCCAAACAACTGGTTGGCGCACACCGGATGAAGAAATGGCCGCTGGCCGGAAGAATTCCGGTCAACCCCTTAAAAACAGTCGGAAAAGTGTGATACAACAAACAGAATTTTTTAAAGGAAACCTGTTATGACCGAGTTGCAACAGATCATTGAAGCGGCCTTCGAGCGCCGCGACACCATTACTCCGGGCTCCGTGGATAGCGCCACCAAGTCCGCCATCCTGCAAGCCATCGACCTGCTGGACTCCGGCAAGGCACGGGTTGCCGAGAAGATTGCCGGTGAGTGGGTTGTCCATCAGTGGTTGAAGAAAGCGGTACTGCTCTACTTCCGCATCAACGACAACGGCATCATCAAGGGCGACGATGCCCAGTACTACGACAAGGTTCCCCTCAAGTTCTCCAACTATACCGCCGAGCAGTTCAAGGAAGCGGGTGTGCGCGTGGTGCCGCCGGCGACCGCCCGCAAAGGCTCCTTTATCGCCCCCAATACCGTGCTGATGCCCTCCTATGTCAACATCGGCGCCTTCGTTGACGAAGGTACCATGGTCGATACCTGGGCTACTGTCGGCTCTTGCGCCCAGATCGGTAAGAACGTCCACCTCTCCGGCGGCGTCGGCATCGGCGGCGTACTGGAACCGCTGCAGGCCAACCCGACCATCATCGAAGACAACTGCTTTATCGGCGCCCGCTCCGAAGTGGTTGAAGGGGTCATCGTCGAGGAAGGTTCCGTCATCTCCATGGGCGTCTTCATCGGCCAGTCCACCCGCATCTATGACCGTGAAACTGGCGAAATCCACTACGGCCGCGTACCGGCTGGCTCCGTGGTCGTCTCCGGCTCCCTGCCCTCCAAATGCGGCAAGTACAGCCTCTACGCGGCGGTGATCGTCAAGAAGGTCGATGCCAAGACTCGCGCCAAAGTCGGCATTAACGCCCTGCTGCGCTCCATCGACGAGTAATCAGCATAGCTGTGATGAAAAGGGCGCCTGATGGCGCCCTTTTGATTTTGGCGCCCTTGTCACAGGCAAGCCATGAGGCATCGGTTAAGATGGATGGGACAGGATCGTTTCAAACCGAGGAAGCCTGATGTACGAGAATCTCAAGAGCCTGGGGATCCAGGATCCCACCTCAGTGGACAGCTATACCCTGCGCCAGGAGGCCAACCACGACATCCTCAAGATCTACTTCAAAAAGCAGAAGGGCGAGTTCTTCGCCAAGAGTGTCAAATTCAAGTATCCCCGCCAGCGCAAGACCATGCTGGTCGACTCCGGTACCCACGAGTACAAGGATGTCACCGAGATCAACGCCAACCTCAAATACGTGGTAGATGAACTCGACAGCCTGACCCAAGGTATCCATCTGCAGGCCGATCCGGACATCAAACAGAAGATCCTGCGCGACCTGCGCCATCTGGAAAAAGTGGTGCAGAACAAGATCAGCGAAATCGAGCGGGATCTCGAGAAACTCTAGCCACACCGATTCGACAAAAGAGCGCCCTGGTGGCGCTCTTTTTATTGGCTGGCTTTATGGGGATATGGGGTTATCTGGCAATGCCGTGCGATAAGGTGAGCGGAGCACACCACCTTGTGCTGTTGGGCCACCATTGAGCAACCCGTTACACATAGCCCCTTGGAAAACACAACCCCTGCCAAGCCCCGAGACACGCTACAAGCAACCACAAATAGCAAGAGGGAGGCTTTCGCCTCCCTCTTCAAACACGCTGATATTCAGGCAACAGAATTAGTTGCTCTTCATCCAGATGTCCATGTCGGTTTTCAGGTTGTCAGACTTGGTACCAAAGATGGCTTGAACGCCGGAACCAGCCACAACCACACCGGCTGCACCCAGCTTCTTCAGACCAGCCTGGTCAACTTTGGCAACATCTTTTACGCCAACACGCAGACGGGTGATGCAGGCATCCAGAGAAGCGATGTTCTCTTTACCACCGAAGGCGGCAACCAGAGCAGCAGACATCTCGTCTTTGCCTTGGCCAACGGCCTCTTCAGCAGTCTCGTCTTCACGACCCGGGGTTTTCAGGTTCATGGCACGGATAACGAAGCTGAATACGACGTAGTAGATGGCCGCGTAAACCAGACCCAGACCAACCAGCAGCAGCATGTTGTCGGCACGCGGTGATTGCACCACGAAGTCGATGAAACCGTTGGAGAAGGTGTGACCGTGTACGATCCCCAGAGAGTTGGTCAGCACATAAGCCAGACCAGCCAGTACAGCGTGGATGGCGTACAGAACCGGAGCGATGAACAGGAAGGAGAATTCAATCGGCTCGGTGATACCGGTCAGGAAAGAGGTCAGGGCTGCAGAGGCCATGATACCAACGATCTTGGCACGGTTTTCCGGCTTGGCAGCGTGAGCAATGGCGAACGCAGCAGCAGGCAGACCGAACATTTTGAACAGGTAGCCACCAGCCAGCTGACCAAAGCCGTTACCGGCAGCGCGGGACGCATCATCAGCAGTCAGGAAGCAGGTCATGATACCGTGAACAGTTTCACCAGCACCGTTGACACAGGTACCCGCCTGATAGAAGAACGGTACGTTCCAGATGTGGTGCAGACCGAACGGGATCAGGGAGCGCTCAACCACGCCGTAGATACCGAAGGCCAGTACCGGGTTCTGGTTGGCAGCCCAGTCAGAGAAGGCACCGATGGCGCCACCCACTGGCGGCCAAATCACGGACAGGATCACACCCAGACCGATGGAGAGGAAACCGGTGATGATGGGTACGGCACGTTTGCCCGCGAAGAAGCCCAGGTACTCTGGCAGCTGGATCTTGTAGAAACGGTTGAAGGCCCAGGCAGCAATACCACCGGCCAGGATACCACCCAGCACGCCGGTTTCGATGGTTTCAACACCCATCACAGGTGCCATGACCTTCAGGGTTGCGACCATGATGCCGTAGCCAACGATGGCTGACAGACCGGATACACCGTCGTTATTGGTAAAGCCCAGAGCAACACCCACTGCGAACAGCAGGGCCATCTGGCCAAATACAGAACCACCGGCTTGCTCCATCAATTGGGAGACAATTTCCGGCATCCAGCTGAAGTGGGCAGCACCCACCCCCAGCAGAATACCTGCGACTGGCAAGACTGATACTGGCAGCATCAGCGCCTTACCAACCTTTTGCAGATTAGAGAAAGCATTTTTGAACATTGTGTGCGCTCCTGAATGGATTGTCGTCCCTGAACGATCTATCTGGATGAAATAAGCACTGATTCATTCAGATATCTTCGAGTCGGGCTTGTTTATTTTGACCATCAGAATATAACCCAGCGGGTCATAAATTGCTGCTTTCGAAGGCGGGGGAATATTGAATTTGGAGGGAAGATCACAACTTGTTTAGCGGCTAAAAAACACCTCTAATATAAGTTAATAATCCGCATTATCACTTTATTACAAAGACATATAAATAGCAGTTTCACTTTGTATTTTAATAATGCCAATTATACCGAACGGAAACCAATTGTAACTAAACGTAACAGCTTGATTTTTATTTATTACAGTCTACCGATTAAAAAGGCCTCCAACAAGGGAGGCCTCAACAAATATATCTGACCAGCAAACGGTCGTATTACTCTATTTTTGCGAGCGCTTGACCGCATCAATAAACACGCTTTTTGCCTTGGTTGAACCGGCCCGCTCGGCCTCGTTCACCAGCTTCATCGCCTTGTCGATATCCCCCGCCTTGACCGCTTTTTCGATCTGGCTCTGGTAGAAGGCTTCTGTTTCACTCAACATGGCAGGAGCAGGTTTGGCTGCGACCGCAGCTGTTGCAGTTGTGGTAACGGCTGCAGTCGTCGCTATCGCGGCAACCTGCTGACCCTGGCTCATGGCCACCTTATCGGCATATTCGGGTTTGAATACCGCTTCAAGACCACTTCCACGGGCCATATCTTTGACTTTGATCTGCACCAAACCCCAAGGAGAGTGCGGGATCACCGGATCCTTGATATCAGGCTCAACGGTACCATTAGCACGAGCAAACGCTTTTGATGGATGAAGGATTGTTGTGCTGCCAGAGAGTTGGTCCGCAGGCGCATAGACGATCATGTATGTTTCGCTGGCCGGGTTGCCAGGCATGCTGCGGTCAACAAAGAGACGCCCTTCGATACGGTCGTTATCGAGCAGGTGAGCAGGCTGATAACTGAATACAGACTCACCCAGTACGCGAGTCACCTTGAACTCGGCATCCAGCATAATGACTTTGGGCACCATCACGGTTTTGCTCACCTGTGATGCCAGGCTGATCGCCAGATTACCGGTGTTGGCCGGCAGGCGATAAGCCGCAAAGTAACTCATCCCCTCATCAAACTGAAAAGTGGGTTGCTTGCCATCGATGGCCAGCAAGGTCTCACCTTCAGGCAAGGGGGCATAACTGAAATCTTTAAACGCCACACAGCAGCTGGAGGCTTTGGCCAACGCTTGCTTGGCTTGATCTGCATCGCTCAAGATAGAGCCATGTTCTTGCAGAGGAACAACCATGTTGCCGGCACAACCGGTTAATAGCGCAGTGATTACGGCTGCAATAGACATCTTTACCCGTTTCATTTTTCTTATCTCCATAATCCGGTGGCCGTGATCCGGCGAAACAAAACTGCCCCCATAAGGGGGCAGTCACTAACTTAACTTAAACTTTTGCTTACCACCAAGCTTCTGCTTGCACACCAAACTGGTAGGTGTCTTTGGAGGTATTGCCTTCGAAGACTTTCTTGTCTTCGTCGTTAGCCAGGTAGGAGGCGAACACACGGATTTCCGGACGGGCCCAGAAGCTGGAACCAGCAGACCAGGCTTGAGCCAGGGTCAGCTTGTAGCCGGCATCTTTGTCTTCGCTGCCATTGGTGGACTTGTTGTTGTCCTTGAAGTAACCGCCTTCAAAGATGGTCTTGTTGAAGTCATCCCACTTGTACATCGGGCGAACAACAACAGACATGGTTTCCCACTTGTCGTTGCCGTCCCACATTTCGTTGCCTACACCGTAAACCAGCTGGTGACCCATCTCCCAGGAGTTGCCCATCGGAACAACGCCCCAGTTGATGATACGGAAACCGTCAGCACCGTCTTTGGCTTCAGCGCCGTACCAGGAACCATCGCCATAGAAAGCCATGGTCTTGGAGTAACCTTCGGTACCGTATTGCAGCACGGTTTTGTTGAAACCACCGAGGATGCCAGCGGTCAGTTCAGCAGTCAGCATCACGCCATCTTGCGGATTCTTTTTCAGTGCTTTCTGATCGTTGGTCTCATTGACCAGAGCATAGTCAACGCCCAGTTCCAAGGACGCATCGGTCCACAGCGGGATGCCGGCATAACGCAGATCCAAGGTGTTAACGTTCAGATCTTCATTCTTCTGATAGGTCGGGTTACCGTTGCCATCCACTCCGGTTTGGGTGTACTGGCCAAACACATCGGCAGCGCTGCGATCGTTGCGTACCCATGCGAAAGATACTTTACCCGGACCAGCCTGGATGCCTTCGATACCAGCACCGGCACCGGAGATGTTCCAGTAGTAGAAGTCGGAGATGTGGATGTCATGGCGTTGATAGTAACGCTTACCAGCCCACAGGGTTGCTTCAGGAGCAAAGTTCAGCAAGCCTTTGGCTTGTACGTTGAACTGACGCAGAGCGAAGTCGGAATCACCATTGCACTGCTTGGCATCGAAGTTACAAACAGTACCGGTACCTTCCCAGTCGTTTGAACCGTTGGAAGCCATGGCAAACATGGAATCAACATAGAAAGTCTTGCCATCTTTGTTGAATACTTCCTGACCCAGTTGCACTTCACCGTAGGTATCATTTTCGTTACCAAGACGGCCAACTTTATTGACGTTGTATTTAACCATGTCGCCGTCGCCGGAAACACCGACGCCGGAACGGAAATAACCGTGGAAATCTACGGCAAAGGCGGCTTGGGAAGCCAGGGCGGCAGTAACAGCTGCTGCAATCGGGAGCCACTTCATTTTCATTGTCATATTCCTTATTTCCCGCAGTGAGGAGTGTGATCCTGAATATTCAACTTCTTATCACCATGTAATCCTGTTGGTGATAACCGAGGTTGATTATAGGGAGCGTATTTCACGACAAATATGAAGCGACTCACAAAATGGCGACAAATCGCTCGGCAAACGATCCCCACAACAACAACAAGTAAAAAAGCCATCAACCGCGCAATTAAAATCCGAAAAACAAGAAAAACTCACAACAACAACAACCCTGAAAGCGTTATCATTAATTAATTCGCGATAGAACTAAAGTCATTATTTTACGTTCGAATGACAAAAACATGACTGAGATCGCTTTCAAGATGGAACTTTTATTTGGATGACGGGTCTGCGGTACGCGTGAAACCATTACGGCAATGGAATGCTAAAAGGGGAAAATACCCCTCCGCCATCAGGGGAAATATGCGTTGCAGAGTGAAATGGTTCTTGTGCAAATAACAATCCCCTGCTACTTAAGGCTCAGGGGATTGATATGGCTCTATTCAAGAGAATATTCAGGGCTGAATATCCCACTTTTTCAGCCAGCTGAGTGCCACCTGTTCGGGTTCATCGTGCACGGTGGCATCCAGCTCCAGCGGGGAAATCACTCGCGTGGCCCCCAACTCTTGCAGCAATCCGTCCAGCCGACGGCCCGCGCCACAAAAATGGTCATAGCTGCTGTCCCCCATGGCAATCAGGGCATAACGCAGTCCCTTGAGCCAGGGCGCCTTGTCAGCCAGCTCGCTGGCAAAGGGCTGCAGATTGGGAGGAATGTCCCCCTGCCCTGTGGTGGCACTGACCAGCAATAAAAAACGGCCGGGGTCGATGTCCACCAGCCGTGCTTCTTCGTGCAGGGTGCAGTAATGCCCCTTGCGTTCCAACTCATCTGCCAAGGTCTCGGCCACCAGCATGGCTGCGCCGTAGACAGTTCCTATCACGATATCGATCTGCGCCATTCTCCGCTCCCCGCGTGAGTCACTCTTTTGAGCAACTCTATCAGCAAGCTGGCGTCAGATGCCACCGGTTCAAGGCTGAGGATCAGGCGCTTAGTAGTCGCTCTCGCTGGCGGGCCAGCCCAGCTCGGCAAACAGGCGCAGCACATCCTGACCGAGCGGAGCCTGGATCCGCATCGGCACCTTGAGCACAGGATGGGTAAAGCTCAGGGTGCGGGCCACCAGCAGCAGCCGTTCGCAGCCAAAGTGCTCGCGAAAGAAACGGTTGTGGCGCCCATCCCCGTGGGTGGTATCCCCGACGATGGGGTGGAACAGGTGATCCATATGGCGGCGCAGCTGATGCTTGCGGCCGGTCTTCGGGAACAATCTGACCAGACTGTAACGACTGGTGGGGTGCTTCTTGGAGACCGCGTGGGGCAGCTCGACCTGATGCAGGCGCCGGAAGGTGGTGACGGCATCCTGCGCCGGGCGATCCGGGTTGCTCATGGCATCGGCAATCTTGTCCAGCTGCTCCTTGAGGGGATAGTCGATCACCCCCTGCTCGGGCGCCCAGCCGCGCACCAATGCCAGATACTCCTTGTGCACCTGACGCTGGGTAAAGGCTTCGGTCAGCGCGCGGGCAATCACCGGATCGAGCGCAAACAGCAGCACGCCTGAGGTGGGACGGTCGAGGCGATGCACCGGATAGACATGGCGACCGCCGATGAGATCCCGGGTCATCTGCATGGCAAAACGGGTCTCGCCCTTGTCGAGCCAGCTGCGGTGCACCAGCAGACCGGACGGCTTGTTGACCGCCACCAGCCACTCATCCTGATAGAGCAGGGTCAGCTTCAGGTCACTCTCTTCTCGAGTTTGCGCAGGCATCATTGTTCGATCACTTTGCCGGAAAGCAGCAGATCGAAGCGGGCGATCAGGCGCAGCAGCGCTTCTGCCTCGGCCAGATCTTCTTTGTAGACTTCGCTGGCCATGGGATAGAGGGAAACGCTAGTTGGCAGCGGAGCCTGCAACATCACCAGCTGCTCCATGCGCGGGATCAGCACGAACTGCAGCCACTGATCAAAGCTCAGGGTATCGACACAAAAAGGCAGGGTGCTTGCCAGGGCTTCGTCACCGGGATGGTCAGCTTGCCAGCGCTCAAGGCGCTGCAACTCGGCGGTGAGTTCCCCCAACAGGCCAGCTACCAGCAAATATTGATTCATCTCGCTCTCTTCCTTATAACCACAGATTGATCCGCCGACCCGACAGGGTCAGCCAGGATGCCGATACATTCAGTCACGTAGCACCGGCGGTTCAGCCAGCTCGTCGACATACACAGCAGCCAGCGCGGCCTACCGCCTTTAAAAAAGGGCGATACTATACACCTCCCCCCGCATGGCTGCCATGTTGATATCTGCCGCAGCGCACGTCTGCTGCCACTGGCTATCCTCGGCAAGGGCCTTATAATCGGCCCGCATCACCATTAGCCGGATCTCACCATGTCTGTGACGCCTACTGCCATCAATACCTTGACCGAATTTCTGACTCAGGCTGGCACCCAGTTCCAGCTGTTTGACATGGGCCGCCAGGTGCGGCCACTGGCAAGCGACACCTTTGTGCGCATCGAACAGCAGCAGGAGCCCTATCCCTGGCCGCTGCAACAGCACGCCTGGCTCGGTGTACACTTCTTCCAGCCAAGCGAGTCTCGCCACTACCTCTGGTTCCTCAAGTTTGCCCTCGATGAGCGCGGCCTGCTGATGTCAAACGGCCCCAAGCTGTTCATGGATCAGGTGGTGGAGACCCTGGGCTACAAGCTCACCGGCGATCTGGACGAGGAAAAAGCCCAGCGCTTGGCCGACAATCCCTACACCTTCCGCCCGGCGGAGGCAAAAATGGCCAGTCTGCATGCCAAGCTGGCGCGCCAGCTGGAGCAGGCCCCTTCCGCCTATTACGATGCCCTCTGCCACTATCTGGCCGCCCCCAACGACACTGGTTGGCAGACTCTGGGGCTGCAGGGCTTTGCCGATCTGGCCGAGCGGCTGCATGATGAACGCAATCTGGCGCTGATCTGCAAGGCGCTGCCCAAACTGCCGCAGGAACCGCTCTATGCCCTCTGCCAGAGCCTTGAAAACGCCCCGCTGCCGCCTGCAGTACAAGGGGCCCTGCTCGAGCGGATCGGCAAGGAGCAGGAGTGCGCCGCCCCCAACCCTGAGACCCTGGCCTACCTCTGCCGCGCCATGGCCTCCTGTCCCGGCAGCTCTTTGCGCACCAACAAGCTGCTGACCTTGCTGCAAACCCAGCCGAGCCCTGCGCTGCTGCTCGCCATCGCCGGCCGGCTCTGGCCCGATCTGAAAGATGCCAATCTGCTCAGCAACTATCTGGAACAACTGGCACTGCAACCGACCCAGTTCTTCAATCAGGTTTTTGCCGAGTTGGTCACTTTACCGGCCCTGCGCAATGATATGCTGGCCAGACTGCGCGACCCCGACCGCAGCGATGAGCTGGGCAAGGCCATCGGCCGTCTGTTTGCCTCGGCCTGATCCCTCGCCTCCCCCTCACGCCACTAGGCAACACGGCGGGAAATAGAAAAGGAGATCGGGAGTGCCGAGCAGGACTCCCGGTTATCGACATCACGATAAGGAAGCCCGCCTATGGGAGAGATGCTCGGAATTTTGTTGCTGATTGCGATTGCCGGCCTGTTCTGGCTGCAACGCCAACAGGCAGAAGTGGCCTGGCAATACATGCGCCGCTACTGCCAGCACCATGACCTGCAACTGCTGTCACTGGCTCGCCATCGGCGGGAGCTGGCCCGCAATCCCCTGCGGCTGCTGACCCACTATCAGTTTGAATTCTCCAGCGATGGCGAGAGCCACTATCAGGGCACCCTCAAGATGCAGGGGCTGCACATCGTAGGCGTTGATCTGCCACCCCATCGCATCCCCTCAGCCTGATCTCCAATCTCGTCTCTGCGCCCGATGGCTGTGCCTGTCTATAATCTCAGGGATTAAACAAAGGGAGAGACGAGATGGAACCCCTTGTCCACGATCTGCCAGCCCTGTTTGCCCAGCTCGGGATGGCCAACGACGAGCTGAGCTTGCACCGCTTTGTGCACGACCATCACCTCGACAATGAAACCCTGTTGCCGGAGGCCGATTTCTGGAACGCCGCCCAGGCAAGCTTTCTGCGCGATGCCCTGTGGAACGACTCCGACTGGTGTGAAGCGATCGACCAGCTCGATGTGATGTTGCGCCAGCCCCGCTAGCCGCCCGCCCCTTTCCTCCCCTGCCGGCTTTGGTTAAGATCCCGCCCCGATATCGATCCCTCCTTCTCACCCAGAGCATGCTTATGTCCGCCCACGAGATCATCCGAATTGCCAACGAGCTGGCCGCCAAGGGCCTAACGCCCACCACTGCCATGATCAAGGCCCGCCTCACCCAGCCCGTGCCGATGGCCGAGCTGCTGAAAGTGCTGAGCCAGTGGAAGCAGCAGCCCATCGCGACCGCCGAGAGTGAGCTCCTGCCAGAGGCCGAGCCCCAGCCAGCGCCGGAGCTCACCCTGCAGCAACTCGCCGAACAGCTCGCACGCATCGAACAGAAGGTGGATCGCCTGACCGACCTGCTCCTCCAGCAGGGGCAAGGCTGAACCATGTATATCGTCGAACTCTGCTTTGAGTGTTACCGCGATACCTCCCTTGGCGACGCCGAGCGGGCCATCGTCAACTACCTCGACATGCTGCGTTATCAGGGCCAGATCCTCGGGCGGGAGTTCCCCACCAGCATGCATGAGGGCTATTTCGTCAGTCGGGTGGTCTGCCCAGAGCAGGATAGCCTGCACCCCGACAACCAGAGCGAGCAGGTCAAACTGGCCGAGCAGCAGCTCAATCAGGCCGGGCTGCTGGCGCCCAAACTCCAGCTGCAGGGGGCGGATCTGCTCTCCGACAGCACAGATCCTTGCGGCCAGCAGGGCGAGCGGCCGAGCTGGATGCTGCTCTACACCAGCTTCCTGCACACCTGCTCGCCGCTGCGCTGTGGCGACCACTTCGCCCCCATTCCGCTCTACCAACTGCCCGCAGTCGCCAACGGCGATCAGAAACAGATCATCAAGTGGCAGGAGGATTGGGAGGCGTGCGATCAGTTGCAGATGAACGGCTCCATCGCCGAACATGCGGCGCTGCACGAAATCGGCGAAGTGGGCAGCCGCCTCTACCGGCGCGGCAGCGATCTGGCCAAACGGCTGGAAGTGCTGAGCGGCATCCCCACCTACTACTACCTCTATCGGGTGGGCGGGCTGAGCGCCGCCGAGGAGAAGGCGCACCCCTGCCCCAGCTGTGGCGGTGAGTGGGCGCTGACAGAGCCGCA
This sequence comes from Aeromonas sp. 600724, assembly GCF_049175135.1. NCBI lineage: Bacteria > Pseudomonadati > Pseudomonadota > Gammaproteobacteria > Aeromonadales > Aeromonadaceae > Aeromonas > Aeromonas sp. 600724. The sequence continues at coordinate 75,945 of NZ_JAAKUM010000005.1, forward strand.
GCACGAGATCTTCGACTTCAAGTGCGACAGCTGCCGTCTGGTCTCCAACCTCTCCTGGGATTTCAAGGATTAAGCGCGTTCCCTGTACGCGATGCCATAAAAAAGAGCCTTGCCGCATGGCAAGGCTCTTTTCGTTCCGATGGGTAACCTTGGCTCGAGCAGGTGCTATTGCGGCAACGTCTCAAGCCGTTCCAGAAACGCCGGCAAGGAGGGCGCCAACGTCAGACGGCGGCCGGAATCGAGCCACTCCAGCCACACCTGACCACTCTCGTTATCAAGGGAGATGAGCGTCATCTCGTTGCGGGTGGTGGCAATGAAGATGGAGGGGGTTCGTTTTAGCTTGCGCAGCATCAGCAGGTGGCCGATGAGGTTCTCCTTGAGCAGGTCGAGATCCGCGTCGTTCCACGGCAGGATCAGTTCAAGGCGCAGCCCCTTGAAAAGGCAGGGGATGGGGCGGCTTAACCAGTGCCCGAACAGTACAATGGCGCTCGGATGAATCGTCAGCTCGAGGGCATCGGCCATGGCTGTAAAATCGGCCGGCTCGGAGCGCTGGTGAGGGCGCCAGGCCACCCGGCCATCGGCGGGCTCACCAAGCTGGCAGGGGGAACGCCAGTCCGCCTCCCACTCGCACAGGGGCAGGCCTCGTCTGGCCTCGCCATCCCGTTGCCAGCGGGCAAAAAAGTGCTCCAGGGCAGACAAAACTTGATCCGACATCGAAAATCCCCACAATTGCTGGCAAAGTCCGCTATTGCACCACCAAACCCGGTAACAGACAAGGTTGCCAGCCGACCTAGTGACCCGGGAAACAGAACCCGGGATACAGAGAGGCCGACGCCCAAGCCAAGCGGCTGCAACCATCCGGCCCTGCAATGGCCCGTTTCATTCCACTCATCATGAGCACATTACGTGAGCAACCCTGTGAGCAAACAAGATAGATACGCCGGGGCCAGCGCCCTGACCGGCCTGAGCCTGGGCCAGCAATCCGATTACATTAGCCAGTACACCCCCTCCCTGCTGCAGCCGGTTCCACGTAGCCTGAACCGGGATGATCTCAAGCTGGGCGATGACCTGCCCTTTAGCGGTTGCGATGTCTGGACCCTCTATGAGCTCTCCTGGCTCAATGCCAAGGGCAAGCCGATGGTGGCGGTGGGTGAAGTGGCCATTCCGGCCACCAGTGCGAACCTGATCGAATCCAAATCCTTCAAGCTCTACCTCAACTCCTTCAACCAGACCCGTTGCGACTCTATCGAGGCAGTCGCCGCCATGCTGACCAAGGATCTGAGTGCCTGTGCCGGTGAGACCGTCAAGGTGACCCTGTTCCCCCTCGACAAGGCGCCGCACCAGATTGCCCTGCTGCCCGGCGAGTGCATTGATGAGCAGGATATCGAGGTAGACAATTACGAGTTTGATGCGTCCCTGCTGCAAGGGGCGGCCGCCAGCGAGCAGGTTGAAGAGACTCTGCACAGCCACCTGCTCAAATCCAACTGCCTGGTCACCAGCCAGCCCGACTGGGGCTCCGTGGTAATCCGCTACAAGGGGCCGAAACTCGATCGGGAGAAGCTGCTGCGCTACCTCATCTCGTTCCGCCAACACAACGAGTTCCACGAGCAGTGCATCGAGCGGATCTTTATCGACCTCAAGCACTATTGCCAGCCTGAGCAGTTGACCGTCTATGCACGCTATACCCGCCGCGGCGGCCTCGACATCAACCCGTTCCGCTCCGATTTCGAAGCCGTGCCAACCAACCTGCGTCTGATCCGTCAATAAGAGCAGACGTTGATAAAGGGCTTCCCGGTATCACACCCGAGCGCCCTGCTATCTCAACCCTGCTGGCGCCTTGATGCATCCGGCTACAAAGGAGCCTGAGCACACCATCAGTAAACGCTGGACTCGCAGGGGTGGGCTTGGATAACATGCCAACACCTCTGCGCCGTCCTTAATCCAATGAATCAACTGTTTTTTCTGGCTATGATGATGTCTTCTCTGTCCGCTCCAAATCTGGATCTGGACAAGGAGCAACTATCCCTGGATCTGCAACAGGCCCAATCACTGGTGCTGACCGACCCTGCCAGATGTGTTCAGATCACCTCCGCCTTTCTGACGCGTGCGGCCAATAATCCCCAGCAAATCATCAGTAATCGTCAGGAGTTCGGCTATCGCGAGCCTCTGCTCAGCTACAGCACCGTTTCGCAAACCATCGGAGCACACCTGCTTGAAGGGGAGTGCCGAATCCAGCTTGGCCAATATCAAGCTACCCAGCAAACCCTCGACAAGGCGATGGAGCTGGCGGAGAGAGAGCGCCAACCCGAACTCAAGGCCCACGCCCTCTATCTCAAAATCCGTAGCCAGGGGCTAAGGCAAGATGGCCAGAACAACAGCCGTATCCTGCTGGAACAATTGGACGAACAGCTGGCCCGTCCCGACCTCAAACAGAGCCAGTTACAGATCTATAGCCGCCTGCAACGCACCAGCTACGAGATTGAAAATCAGCATCTTGAAGACGCCAAGACCCATCTGGCGGATGCAAGGATCTGGGCTGCCAAAGCCACCAATCCTCTTGCCAGCGCCTGGGTCAGCGCCATCAGCGGCGACCTTTATCGTGTGCTGCAACAACCCCAGCTGGCATTGGGTGAATATATCGATGCTCAGCAGCAGGCCAAGAATCTCAACGACCCGCTCTTTCTCGGCTTGCTCTCCAACCAGATAGTCAAACTCTATCAGCAAGAGCAGGAGCCCCAGAAAGCGCTGCAATATGCCAATGAAGCGGCCAACTATTTTCACTCCATCGGCAATCCGTCACTGCTATGCGACTCACTTATCGTGCTGGCCCGACTCAACCGTGATCAGGGCGACCTCAATATGGCGCTGGTCTACTTCTTCAATGCGCTGGATTTGCTCGATGAGGGAAGCAGTCGGCCGCAGGCCTCTCTGCTCAAGTACGAGATAGGCAAAACCTATCTGCAAAGCGGTAACCTCTCGCTGGCCGGCAACTACCTCAATGCATCCCGGCAGTCCCACGAGTTGGGCGATGCCAAAGAGCCGCTGATCGATACCCTGCTGTTGCTCGGCGAGCTCTATCTGAAGAAGCAGGAGGCGGCCATCGCCATCCTGCAGCTGGAAAATGCCCGGGCACTGGCCAATCAGGTAGGCGACACTCGCCGCCAGTACGAAGTATTCCGCCTGTTGTCACTTGCGTATGAACAGAAGGGATACCTGCACCAAGCCCTCGACAGTTACAAGCGCTTCCATCGTTTGGGAGAAGAGGTTCGCCAGCAGGAAATTGATCAGGAGCAGGCTGCGATCCGCGACAACTATGTCCAGGTTGAACGGGTACAACACATCAAGGAGCTGGAGCAGCAGCTTAACAACAGCCAGCACCAGCAGGAGCGCTATCTCTGGTCGAGCATTACCACCAGCCTGCTGCTGGCGCTCTTCATCTACCTCTTCTTCACCCTCTGGCTCAAATTGCGTACCGCCCGTCTGCAACTGAAACGCACTGGCGAGGCCCTGCTGATCGAACCCCGTTCCGGACTTGCCAACTGGCAGCGGCTGATGAATCGCTGGCCACGAGAGATGGCAAAACGCCAGCTGAAATCGGAGCGCTGGTATCTGAGCGAAGAGCACAGCGAATTCGATGACAAGCTGCACTACCTGTTGTTCAGGGTGCCCTTTATGGTCAACACCCTCGAGCGCCACGGCTATCAGGTCAGCCGTGAAATCGAGCAGGCGTTCGGCATCTATATGGATACCCTGACCCCGCAAGATGGCCGTATCTATGACTTGCGGGAAGGGCACATGCTGTATGTGGTGCCACAGCGCCACGTGACCAACCTGCATCAACTTGCGGGAGACCTGCTAACCGCAATCGCCGCCTTCCCTTGCCAATACGAGCTTGATCGCCAGATAAGCCTGGGGATTGTCAGCCACCCCTTCCTGCCCAAGGCTGCGACCGCGCTCGATCACAATGGCCTGTTCGACCTCAGCTATCTCGCCCTTTCGGGAGCCATTCAGCTCAGTGAAAAATACCGGCAAAACGCCTGGTTGGAGCTCGCCGCCATCGATTGCCAGCAGGCTGCATTTTTTAATGGGGATGTGTGGCAATGCGGCTTGATGGCAATTGACAAGGGGCTGGTAAAAGTCAATTCTTCTCATGAAAAGCAATGGGTTAACTGGCCCAGCCTCGCAAGGATGCAAGCGGCTGAAGGCCAGCCGGCAAATAATAGATAACAGACGACACTCAACCTCGGGTTCGGCCACTGTTGCTATCCAACACCAAAAACAATAATGACAACAGGGCGACCTGATAATGAATGACATCGCTGCCGTAGCAGGACAATTGGCCAGGCTCAGGGAATCCCTCCAGCAAAAACAGCTGGAGCTCGACGGCGTTCTCTCCTTTTCCGATGCAGAGCGAGCTCGTGGCATCCAGTTTATCAACAAGCTGATGCTCTCTTGCCGCGGCTTCGATCGTGAGCTGGACAATCGCTTCGCCAAGCTCAAGCAGAGACTGGATAGCAATCCCGCATTCACCTCGCTGGATGCAGAGCTACTTGCCATCGAGAAGTTGCTGCAGCAGCACAGCAATGCACTGGAAGAGTCGCTCACCCTGACCCAGGCAGCCATTGATCTTGGCTCAAAACAGCTAAAAACCATCAAGGGCTTCCCGGAAGAGACCCGAAAATCCCTCAAGGAATTTCTGAAAAGCCCCGCCGGCTATGGTATTGCCGATCATCAAAAGAAGGTGATCCGCCTGCTTGAATTCTATCAGCAGGCGATCAAGATCCAGCTGCTGCCAAGCCAGCCACTGTCCGGCTCTTCAGCGCCCCAACAGCAAGAGAGCGAGCCCGGTTGTGAACCCCAACCTGATGTTGAGCCGTTTGACCTCAAAGATCATGCGCGTATCGCAGACGAACTGCAGCGGCTGATCACCGAACTTGATTTCGCCGGTTCAATTGGCGAGAGCCTCGGGGATATCCGCCGTCAACTGCTGATCGGCATCAATCCTGCCATGCTGGCAGAGACCTGTATGCAGGTCATCGAACTTATCATCGAAGGCACCCGCGAGGAGCGCAAAGCCTCCCGCGCCTTTCTCAGCTCCCTCAACGAGAGCCTGTCAGCAGTGCATGTCGGCTTTACCGAATCCCTCGATGAGGGGCGTGCGCTACAAAATGAAACCCGTGAAACCCGCGAAGCTCTGGTCTGCGAACTGCAGGCGATCGACCACTCCCTGGCCAGCCATAACTCCATCGATGCGCTCAAGCGTGCCATCTCCGGCCATATGGGCGCCATCAATCTGCTGCTGCAAGAACGGGAAAGTACCGCAGCACGGGAACGTCACCTGCTCACCCGCCTCTCCACCATGGAGTCCAAGCTGCGCTTGATGAAGGATGAGACCGCCGAATACAAGAAGCGGCTGACCATTCAGAAGCACAAGCTGTTCCTCGACAGCCTGACTCAGGTACACAACCGGGCCGCCCTCGACGAGCGGCTGGAGCAGGAGTTCAAGCGCTGGCTTCGCTACCGCACTCCGCTCTGCATGGCGATCATCGACATCGATCACTTCAAGAACATCAATGACAATTATGGCCACATGGCCGGCGACAAGGCGTTGAAGGTTGTTGCCAAAGCGCTGCAGAGCGCCCTGCGTGACACTGACTTCATCGCCCGTTTCGGCGGCGAAGAGTTCGTGGTGCTGCTGCCCAATATCAACCCGGACAAGTTCCAGAAGCCGCTGGAAACCCTGCGCCAGACCATCAAGAGCATCCCGTTCCGTTTTCGCGATGCCAAGGTGGAGATCACCATCTCCATCGGCGCAACCCTGTTCAAGGATGGTGACAACCCCTCCGATGTGTTCGAACGGGCGGACAGAGCGCTCTACCACTCCAAGAACGCAGGTCGGGATCAAGTGACACTGGCCTGAGTGGTGACTAAAAAAACAGCGAACAGTCGTCGCCCTATTTCCCTCCCCCCTCCGTTGCCACTACTATCAAACTCAGGGGATGCAACATGGCATCCCTTTTCTCCCCAGGGAAAAAACACAACGATAACAAGTGAGTAAAGGGGAACCTATGATTACGCACATCAATCCCGTCGGCAGCATGGATTTGCTGTCACAGCTTGAGGTGGATCGCCTCAAGCAGACTGCCTCCAGCGATATCTATCAACTGTTTCGCAACTGCTCGCTGGCAGTGCTCAATTCCGGTAGCCATACCGACAGCTCCAAGGAGATCCTGGAGCGCTTCAAATCATTCGACATTCATGTGATCCGGCGCGAGCGCGGGGTCAAGCTGGAACTGTTCAACGCCCCCGAGCACGCGTTCGTCGATGGCGAGATCATTCGTGGTATTCAGGAGCACCTCTTCTCGGTGCTGCGCGACATTCTCTATGTCTCCAACCAGCTTGAATCGAACCGGCTGGTCAACCTCACCAATTCGACTCATATCTCCAACGTGGTGTTCGCCATCCTGCGCAACGCCAAGGTGATCCTGCCTGGCGCCGATCCCAACCTGATCGTCTGCTGGGGTGGCCACTCCATCAACGAGATCGAGTACCAGTACACCCGCGCCGTGGGCAGCGAGCTGGGCTTGCGTGAGCTGAACATCTGTACCGGTTGCGGCCCGGGAGCCATGGAGGGCCCGATGAAGGGGGCCGCCGTCGGCCATGCCAAACAGCGGGTGCGCAACGGGCGCTACATCGGCCTCACAGAGCCCTCCATCATTGCGGCCGAGCCGCCCAACCCCATCGTCAACGAGCTGGTGATCCTGCCGGATATCGAGAAACGGCTGGAAGCATTCGTGCGTCTGGGCCATGGCATCATCATCTTCCCGGGCGGGGTCGGCACCGCCGAAGAGCTGCTCTATCTGCTCGGCATCATGATGCATCCGGCCAACGAACGACAACCCATGCCCATCATCCTGACCGGCCCGAAAGAGAGTGCCGACTACTTCCGAGCCATCGACGACTTCATCAAGGCGACCCTCGGTGAACCGGCGACCAAGCTCTACCGGATCATTGTTGGCGATGCACCGGAAGTGGCCCGAGTGATGAAGGAGGCGATGCCGAAAATCCGCGAATACCGCAAATCGGTCGGTGATGCCTACTCCTTCAACTGGTCCCTCAAGATTGAGCCGGAGTTCCAGCTCCCCTTCGAACCGGATCACGCCAGCATGGCCAGTCTGGATCTGCACCGCAACCAGCCGCCCCAGTTGCTGGCCGCCAACCTGCGTCGTGCCTTCTCCGGTATCGTCGCCGGCAACGTCAAGGAAGGGGGCATTCGCGCCATCGAGAAGAAAGGCCCCTTCAAGCTGCACGGCGACAAGGAGCTGATGCACCTGATGGACAAGCTGCTGGAGAGTTTCGTCAAGCAGCAGCGGATGAAGCTGCCGGGCAGCCAGTATGTGCCCTGCTACGAAATCGTCCGCTAGGGTACAGATACATCATCGACAGAGGGGCGCATCGGCGCCCCTCTTTATTGGCTCAATGCCTTCCCGACTGCCATCAATCCCCCATAAGGCGAGCGGTTTGTTACAATGGGGCGTCCCTACCGCCAAGAGTGCCCCATGTCAGCTATCCGGCCACACCTGCTCATCATCGATGCCCTCAATCTCATTCGCCGTCTGCACGCGGTACAGGCCCAGCAGGCACTGACCCCTGCCCAGGCGCTGGTTGCAACTCGCGCCAACCTTATCAATACCTGCCGCAAGCTGCTGGCCAATAGCGAGCCAACCCATGTCATTGCCGTGTTTGATGGCGAGGTGCATAGCTGGCGCAAAGAGGTCTATCCGGCCTACAAGGAGGGGCGAACCCCCATGCCCCCTGAACTGCGTGAGGGGTTGGCGACCCTGCAGGATGCCTTTTGGGAGTGCGGTGTCGATGCCCTGCTCTCCGAGACCGATGAAGCGGATGACCTTATCGCCACCCTGGCCAGCGGCATCGCCAGCCATGGCCATCAGGCGACCATCATCTCCACCGACAAGGGCTTCTGCCAACTGATCTGCCCGCAGATCCGGGTACGCGACTACTTCAACAAACGCTGGCTGGATGCCGCCTTCGTCCAGCAGCAATATGGGGTAGCCCCTGCTCAGCTGGTCGACTTCTGGGCCCTGACCGGTATCAGCGGTTCCAATATCAAGGGGGTTCCGGGGATCGGCCCCAAGACCGCCACCCAGCTGTTGCAGCAATATGGCAATCTGGCAGCCATGCTCGAAGCCTGTCAGCAAGAGGATGCCGCCAAGCCACTGCTCAAGCTGCGCCAGCATCAGGATGAGGCCCTGCTGGCCCAGCGGCTGGTGCGCTTGCAGCGGGATATTCCACTGGGATTCAACCTGCGGGACATCCGCTACCCGCCCCAGCCGGACTAAATGGCCGAACAAAAATGCAGGCAAGGGGGCGAACCATGACGAGACTCACCCTCGCTGTTGATGAAAGTGAGTAGAATGTAAAGGAATGTGGTTGGTTTGCTGAGTAAATGCTATAAAACAGCCCCATCCTCCCCTATACCCTGGAAGTGGAACCCTCTCATGTCCAAAAGAAAAATTACCGTGATCCCCGGCGACGGCATCGGCCCCAGCATCATTGAATCAGCCATCCAGATCCTGACCCATGCGGGTTGTGACTTTGAGTACGAATACGCTGATGCGGGTCTGGTTGCCCTCGAGAAGCATGGCGAGCTGCTGCCCCAATCCACCCTGGATCTGATTGAGAAGAACAAGGTGAGCCTGAAAGGGCCATTGACCACACCGGTCGGCGGCGGTTTTACCTCCATCAACGTCTCCCTGCGCAAGAAGTTCAACCTCTACGCCAACGTGCGCCCGGTCATCTCCTTCAAGGGCACCAGAAGCCGTTACGACAACATCGACATCATCACAGTGCGTGAAAACACCGAAGGGATGTACTCGGGTGTAGGCCAGAAGCGCAGTGATGACAACAAGAGCGCCGAGGCGATGAGCATCATCACCCGCGAAGGGGCCGAGCGCATCGTCAAGTTCGCCTTCGAGCTGGCCCGTCAGGAAGGTCGCAAGAAGGTCACCATCATCCACAAGGCGAACATCCTCAAGTCGACCTCCGGCCTGTTCCTCGAAGTGGCACGTGAAATCGCCAGCCACTACCCGGATATCCAGAGCGAAGAGATGATCGTCGATGCCGCCTGCATGAATTTGGTGATGTATCCGGAGCGTTTCGATGTCATGGTCACTACCAACCTGTTCGGCGACATCCTCTCGGATCTCTGCGCCGGTCTGGTTGGCGGTCTCGGCATGGCGCCCGGCGCCAACATCGGCGATGGCGCGGCCATCTTCGAAGCGGTCCACGGTTCTGCGCCTGACATAGCTGGCAAGAATATCGCCAACCCGACCTCGGTGATCCTCGCCTCCATTCAGATGCTGGAGTACCTCGGCATGCAGGATAAGGCAGAGCGGATCCGCGAGGCAGTACGAGCCACCATCGAATCCGGTGATCGGGTCACCCGCGATCTGGGTGGCACGGCTTCCACCAGCGAATTCACCCAGGCCATCATCGATCGCCTGTGAGTTAATTAATTGATTTTAAAAGGGAGCTTCGGCTCCCTTTTTTATATTTCCGAATCCTTTGCCACTCCCTAAACAGCAACTATGTTCAATAGAGAAGAAGAACAGGGAGTGTTTTTCATGAAGGGATACGGGTGCTATCTGGTTTCGGGTCTGATGCTGGTGTGTGGTACTGCAAGTGCCTTCGAACAGGATCAACAGACCCAAACTGCCAAACTGCCACAGCAGGAAAAACGGACTGCCACCGAGGTATGGCGTTCAAGCCTGGATACCAACGACCTGCTCAAGGCACCCAAACCCCTGTCATTTGGTATTGAAGTCTCCACCGACAACTTTGGTAATCAAAAGATCACCTCCTACCCGCAGCTTAATCTGACCCCGGAAAAGAGCGTCAGTCTGTCGGTCGAACGCTTCAGACCCAAGGTCAAGTTCAAGGCTGGCGGAATGAACACCGCCCTCAGGCTGAGAGGAGACGGGATAAAGATGCAGTTCAATCCGGTAGACAAAACCATCCCGCTGCAGATAGAGATCAAGGTGACCGACGACGAATCCTCCCTGCGCCTCGATTACCGTTTCTGATATTTTCCGGCAGCCGAATAGCAAAAGGCCGACAGCTTTCCCTGTCGGCCTTGGTATTTATCGTACAGGCAGAACTGCTACATCACGCCTTGGGCTCGAGTTTGGAGACCCAGTACTTGTTGTAAACATGCACGGTGATCTCTTCTCGATCGTGATAGAGCTGCTTGGCCTGGATCACGAACGCGTTGTCGATCTCCTTGAGCATTTCGCGCAACACCTCGATATTGTGTACCGATTCAGCATAACGCTTCTTCATCGGCAGCTTGAGGTTGAACATCGCCTCCTGGCAGTCGCCCTCACGGAACCAGTCTGCAATCATGTGAACGACCCGCGCCGGTTTATCGACCATGTCGCACACCAGCCAGTAGGTGTTCTTCTTGCTCGGACGCCAGACGAAACCGTCATCCCGGATATGCTTGACCTGACCGGTATCCATCAGGGATTGGGCCATCATGCCGTTGTCGACCGCCGTCACCATCATGCCACGACGCACCAGCTGATAGGTCCAGCCACCCGGACAGGCACCCAGATCCACCGCCTTCATGCCTGAGCAGAGACGCACATCCCACTCTTCCCGCGGCACGAACACGTAAAACGCCTCCTCCAGCTTGAGGCTGGAGCGGCTCGGCGCATCGGCCGGGAAGCGCAGGCGCGGGATCCCCATGTGGAATCCGGAGTTGTTGAACGAATAGGAGTAGCCCAGCAAGACATGATCATTGGCCATGAAGAAGGCGTGGAACACCGGACGGTTTGGCGTCTCCTTCTTGGTCAGGATCTCGTTGCTGCGCAGCGCCTGACGAAGCGGCACGGTGAACTTGCGGCAGAAGGCCGACAGCTCTTTCGCTTCGTTGGTGTCCGCGGTTTCGACCCGCAGATCACCGCAAATGGTGTAGTCACTCACCGCCTCAAGGATCGGGGAGATCCTGTCCGCGACATCCAGCTCCTTCAGCTCATGGGTGACCACCAGCATCTGGCGGATGAAGATGAGCTCCCGGAATGGCAGCTTGCGAGCCAGCAGGTCCGCCTGCTCCTCGTCATACAGTTCGAAGATCACATAACCGCTGTCGTCCTTGACCCGGGCGAAACCGTAGCACTGCATGTTACCGGCACGCTCGGTGATCTCTGCAGCCGCCTCTTTCTCAAAACCGGGGCGGCAATAAAGCAGCAGATTATTCATTTTTTCCTCCAAGACGACAGCCAGCCCAGATCAGGGCCGTCCATCCCAACATAAAACAGAGGCCACCGGCCGGGGTAATCAACCCCAGCCCCTTGCTGCCAAGCAGCACCATGGCGTAAATACTGCCGGAGAATCCGATGATCCCCAGCACAAAAGCGGTGCCAGCCAGGTGGATCACCCTGCTGCGCACACCACACCAGCCCAGAACCAGCAGGGCCAATGCGTGAAAAAACTGATATTGCACGGCGGTAGTGAATGCCGCCAGACGCTCGGGCGTAATGCCGGTCGCCGCCAATCCATGGGCGCCATAAGCCCCCAGCATGGTGGCCGTCAACCCGAAGAGACCGGCCAGTATCAGCCAATGTCGATGGATCTGCATCCTCACTCTCCCTCTCTCATCGAGGCTGGCAATAAAGCCAACCCTCTCGTGCTATCCATGCCGGGCCACAAAATGGCTGATGGCCGCCGCTGCATGCTGCATATTCTCCTGCTCACTCACGCCACTGGCTTTACGCGGTTTGAAACCATGATCACCATCGGTCAACCAATGGACCGATACGGCGGGTGAGAAGGGGAAATCGGCCAGTTCGGCGCGACTACCGAAGGTATCGCGCTCCCCCTGCAACAGCAGGGTTGGTACTGCAATGTGCTTGAGTACCTCGCCTCGCCAGCTGTCGGGCTTGGCCGGAGGGTGGAAAGGATACCCGAGAATGAGCAATCCTGCAGCATTCATCTCACCCTCGCCTTCGCTATACAGTTCCGCCGCCATCCGCCCGCCCATCGACTTGCCCGCCAGAAACAGCCGTGGATGGGCAAACTCACGGATCATGTCGCGCCAATGAGCGAGCAGCACAGGCGCCCTGTCAGGCGGGCGGCGCTTGCCATCCTGTGCTCGCTTGGTCATGTAGGGAAAGTTGAAGCGCACCACTTCGATATCCGGCCCGGCCAGCAGGCGTGACAACTCGGCAAGAAAGGGGTGATCCATCCCTGCACCTGCCCCGTGGGCCAGCAAAATGCGAACGGGGGCATCAACTGCCCCCTCGCGGATCACCTCATGCATCGGCGAGCCTTGCCCTGCGACGCGCCTCTTCCTGCTCCACCAGCTCCAGCATCCAGTCGCGGAAGGCAACGATCTTGCCCTGATCCGACTGCTGCTCCTGGCACACCAGATAGAAAGCATTCTTACTCACCAACACCTGCTCGAACGGACAGATGAGGCGACCAGCCTCAATCTCGGGCTGAGCCAGCACGCTGTGACCAAGTGCCACTCCCTGACCGTGGATCGCCGCCTGGATCACCATGGTGGAGTGGCTGAAGATGGGGCCCTGATTGACGTTGGGCGCATCGATGTCGAGCTGGCGGAACCACGCCTTCCAGTCGCGGCGGGAGGTATCGTGCAGCAGGGTATGAAGAGTCAAATCTTGCGGCGTACGCAGCGGTTTGGGCCCGGTCAGCAGCAAGGGAGAACAGACCGGGATCAGGTATTCGGTATGCAGCTTGTCCGAGCGCAGACCCGGCCAGTTGCCGCGCCCGTAATAGATGGCAACATCCACATCGTCGGTAAGCGACCCTTCATCGAGATCAACCGCCTTGATCCGTACATCGATATCGGGGTGGCGCTCGCTGAACTTGACCAACCGCGGCACCAACCACTGGATGGCGAAACTCGGCTGCAAACTGACAGTCAACGCCCCCTTGGCACTGCGGGCCAGCAGCTTGTCGGTCGCTTCCGAGATGGAGGCAAAGATGTCCTTGATATCCAGAAAATAGCCCTGCCCCTCTTCGGTCAGCAACAAGGAGCGGTTTTTGCGGCGGAACAACTTGATGCCAAGATACTCCTCCAGCGCCTTGATCTGGTGACTGATGGCAGCCTGAGTCACAAACAACTCTTCTGCTGCGCGGGTAAAGCTTAAGTGACGAGCCGCAGCTTCAAAGGCCTTGAGGGCATTGAGCGGGGGTAAACGACGAGACATGACACCAGCCGACGATGAGTTTTTCTAATGGGGCGCATTATAATTTGTCGGTTGCGGGTCGACCAGTGAATAAACATAATTCGCCCAGCAATCAGTCGTCATATGGCTCACATTTTCTACTACGTGCTGGTTTACATGTGTTTTTAGTGAGCCTTTCGACTGTGATTGTGGTGTTGTGTTTCTTCCTCTGCGGGAAGAGGGGCTCAAATCTCACCGGTTTGACCCAGTCTGTCATCTGAATGTGTTTGGCGCCTCCAGCTGGATGGCGCCTTTTTTCATCCCTTCTATACCTTGAACTGCCCCACCAGCTGCAGCTGTTTATCCGCCAGCGCAGAGAGCTCGCGACCATTTTCGGCGGAGGTCGCCGCCTCGGCCCGAATGGTGTGGCTCACATCGCGAATGTTGCTGACGTTGCGGTTTATCTCGTCCGCCACCCGGCTCTGCTCCTGCGCCGCCCGGGCAATCTGCTCGTTCATCTGATGGATGGTGGAGACCGACTGGATAATCTGCTCCAGCACCTGCACCGAGAGATCCACCTTGGCGAGCGTCTCGTCAGCCTGACCATGACCATCGCGGATAGCCTTGACCACGGCGCCGGTACCGGATTGCAGTTGGCTGATCAGGGTCTGGATCTCGACGATGGCATTCTGGGTGCGACCGGCCAGATTGCGTACCTCGTCTGCCACCACGGCAAAACCACGGCCCTGTTCACCGGCTCGCGCCGCTTCAATGGCCGCATTGAGTGCCAACAGGTTGGTCTGCTCGGCAATCCCCTGGATTACGATTAGGATGTCATTGATGTTGCCGCTGTTGGCCGAGAGATGCTCGGCTACCGGCTGGGCATCGTTGATGATGGTCATCAGCTTGCGCATCGCCTCCTGGGTGTCGGCAACGACATATTTGCCCTCTTGCGCCGCGCTATCAGTGGTGTTGGCGGCCGCCACCGCCGAGCCGGCATTACCGGAGACCTGCAACGCCGTGGCACTCAGCTCTTCAAATGCCGTCGCCACCAGATCGATCTCCTGATACTGGGCCTGCATGCCGCTGCTGGTGCGCTCAGCCACTTGCGCGGCGCGCTCGGCACTGTTGCGGGTGCCGGAGACGGTATCAATCACCTGACTGATGGTGGATTGCAGCTTGTTGAGGAAGCTGTTGAACCAGGTGGCCAGCTCGCCGATCTCGTCTTGCCGCTGGATCTCGATACGCTGGGTCAAATCCCCCTCACCGCTGGCGATATCCTTGAGGCGGGCAACCACGGCGCGGATGGGCGCCACAATCTGGCGCGCCATCAACCAGATAAAACTCAGGGCCACCAGCGAGATCAGCACCCCGATTGACAGCTGCGAGACTACGCTGCGATTGGCCTCACTGGCCAGCTCATCTTGCAGTTGCTGGGCCGAGGCCAGCACTACGGCCCGTGGCAATTCAATGTAGATGCCCCATTTACGGTCGGTGCCACGCATGGATACCGGGACAAAGGTCTGCAACAAGGTGCCATCGCTGCTCCAGCGAGTCAGCTCCTGACCCTGACTGAGCCAGCCTTTCAGCTCGCTGGCCAGCCCCTGATACTTCTGATCCAGCCCACGCCCCATGGTCACATCGAACTCATCGGCTCCCGCCACACGCCCCTCGTGACTGACCAGCAAGATTCTGCCCTTGCCGTCATAGAGCTCCTTGTCCATGGTACTGACCAGACTCTGCAAAGTGGCCAGCGAGATATCGACCCCGACCATCCCCAGCAAGGTCTCCTGCTCCAGTAGCGGGACCGTCACCGAGGTCATCAATATCTGTTTATCGCCCACATCGTCCAGATAGGGCTCCAGCAGGCAGAGGGCACGGGTGCGAATGCTGCAGCGATACCACTCGTTTTCGATGCCACCAGCCTCGGTCGGGCTCTCATCGGCCAGTACATCCTCATTCTGCACTTCCGGCTCTATCTTGCCGTTGTCATAGGCCCAGTAACTGGAAAAACGCCCCTTGTCATTTGAGCCCAGTTCCGTAGAGCCCTGATAGTTGCTGTCCTCCCCATCCAGCTGATCGGGCTCAAATACCGCATAGACGCCGAGCAGGTTGGTCGATGAGGCTGCCGCATCGTGCAATTGCTGATTGATAGCCCCGCGCAGCGCCTCCGAATGAACGAAGTTGTCGGCCGCATTCTTGCGCTGGAACAGCACGCTCTCGGCCAGCAGACTGGCACGAAAATAGGCTTCATCAAGATAGCTGGTCACCTTGGCGGCCTGCTCTGACCCCATCGCTTTCATCCTGTTTTCGGCTGACAGCTGTGCCTCATGCATGGTGGCTTGCCGCACCTGGGACTGCATCTTGCTCGCGTTATAAATAGAGGAGGTGACCAGCGCAGCGGCCGTGACCAGCAGACAGCAACCGGCGATCAGGGTAATCCGTCCCTGGACAGAAAGAGCATTCATGCCAATATTCCTACTTCATGCAGATACAGGTAGATTATCGACTTTATAAACAAAAACTTAACCATCTCATAGCAAATCCAGCGAGAGTTGGTTTACTTCTCCCTCCTTCGGTAGCCCGACTACCAGTCCCAGCAGACGTATCGAACGCCCTTGCGCCCGCAGCAGCCCTTCCTTGAGCAGTGGTGTGAACAATGCGGCCTGATAGCCCCCCTGGCTGCGATAGACGGTAGTCTGATGGAAGTCGGCAAACTTGAGTTTAATCCCCTGGCCCATCACCTGCTCGGCAGGACACGCCAGCTGAAATCGCCGTTCCAGCTCAGGCAGCAGTTGCTGCAATACCTTCAGACAGGCCTCTTCGTCACAGAGATCGCTTGCCAGGGTGGTCTCCACCCCGATGGTTTTGCGGATCCGGTGCGCCTGCACCGGCTGTTCATCCAGCCCCCAGATACGGGTCGTCAGCATCTCCCCCAGCTTGCCAAAGCGACGGCACAACTCCTCTGCCGACAAGGCTCGGGCATCTTCGCAGGTGTATAGCCCCTGCGCCTCCAGCCGCTCGGCAGTCTTGCGCCCCACCCCGGGCAGTTTGCCGAGGGGCAACTGGCAAACAAATTCGGCTACTTCATCGGGACGAATGACAAACAGACCATCAGGCTTGCGCTGCTCCGAGGCGAGCTTGGCGAGAAACTTGTTGGGGGCCACTCCAGCCGAGGCGGTCAATCCCAGTTCGGTGACGATGGCTTGCCGGATCTCTTGCGCCATCAGGGTGGCGCTGCCGCCACAGCAACGACTGTGGGTCACGTCGAGGTAAGCCTCGTCCAGCGACAGTGGTTCAACCTGATCGGTATAGCGCAGGAAAATTGCCCTGAGCTGACGGGAGATATCCTTGTATACCGCCATTCGCCCAGGGATCAGTACCAGCGGCGGGCAGAGTTTTTTCGCCAGTGCGCTCGGCATGGCGGAGCGCACACCGAACCGGCGCGCCACATAGTTGCAGGTCGAGATGACGCCGCGCCGCTCGGAGGCCCCCCCTATCGCAAGCGGAACTTCCCGCAATGCGGGGTTATCCCGCATCTCCACCGCGGCAAAAAAGCAGTCCATGTCGATATGGATGATCTTGCGCATACCACTGTATAAATAAACAGACATGGCATCATCTTACCCCAAGGATAACCACAGCTCTATCTCTCTCGTTACGGCTAAAACGATAGACTCTAAAGAGACCCTCACCACCACAATGACAAGGAGCGTTCGGAATGAAATATCTCTGGCTGGGACTCTGTGTGCTGCCGCTGACCGGCATCGGCAAGAACAACCCGACGGCGGAGTGCCGCTGGCTGTTCGACCGGATTGAGATACTGGAACAGGCCATCAAGAAAGGAGACACGCTGGGCACTCAGGAAGAGCTGGCACGCTGGCGTGAGGAATACAGCAAGAAACAGTGTTCACAATACGACTACTGAGCCGGACAAGATGGCGTGACCGACAACGGCAGATAACAAACGGGCCCCGATCAAGATGACCGGGGCCCGGTTTTCAAAGCATGGCTAGTTTGATTCAGCAACAGAGTGCGCTCAAGGCAGCACCATAGGGCCAACCACGGCGGTAGCCACATCATCCCCACGCAGCACCCGAACCAGTTCAAGCGCAAACTCGATGGCACTGCCCGGCCCCTGGCTGGTGATAAGGCGATGAGCCTCATCCCTGACGACCCGCTCATGTGACAGTTGCGATGTCGGTAGTCGGGACTGAAAGCCGGGATGACAGGTGACGATGGCATCATCCAGCAGAGCGTGATGTTGCAACACCACCACAGGGGCGGCGCAGATGGCTGCGCGCCAGCGACCAAGAGCGGCCTGCTCTTTGAGCCGTTCGATGGCCAGCGGGGTATCGCGGATCACTTCGCTGCCGGGCAAACCACCGGGTACCACGATGGCTTCAAAGTCCCGACGGGTCAGCTCGTCGATATGACAATCAGCCACCAGCTGTACCCCGCGCGATGCCTTCACCTGCCGCGATCCGGCTGGGCAACAAGAGGCCAGCACCACCTCGATGCTGGCGCGCACCAGGGTATCGACAATCGCGACCGTCTCTATCTCTTCCGACCCGGGGGCCACCAGCACCAGTACACTCACGTTCGCCTCCTTGCAGCTTGCTCTGCCATGTAAAAGATCAGACGGCCTGACTCTTCTCTTTAATCGCCTGATAGAGACCCTGATTGACCGGTACGGCAATGCCATGCCGGGCAGCCTTGGCCAACAGGAAGCCGGTGATGGCCTCAATCTCGGTCTCGCGTCCCAGCTCCATATCCTGATGCATGGAGGAGTAATTGTCAGCTGTCAGTTCCACCACTGTCATCACCCGACGCTGCAACTCCTCTGCCGTTGTTGCAACTCCTTCGGCGCACATCACATCCGCCACCTCCACGCAGATCTGCTGCAGGGCATCGGCAAAACGGGGGCCAGCTAGCTCGCCATTTTTCAGCTTGTAGAGGGCCGTCAGGGGATTGATGGCACAGTTGATGGCCAGCTTTTGCCACTGGCGTGCCACTATCTGCTCATCCCAACCCGCCTGACCCAATGCCTGCGCCAACTCATCTGCCAGTGATGCATGAGCCTTGGCCGCCTCGTTAAATGGCCCCAACCAGGTTTCCCCCTTGCCGGTATGACGGAACACGAAATGGCCCGCCTTCATGGCACCATGGCTGGTCACCCCGGCAATCACCGGGTTATGCGGGAACATCTGGACCACCTTCTCGGCAATCCCCATCCCGTTGTGCAGCAGTACGATCGGCACGCCAGCATCCAGATTGCCAGCCAGTGGAGCCAGGGCGCCAACCACCTGACTGGCCTTGGTCATCACCAACAGACGCTGGATTTTTCCCGGCTGGCTGGCAAATGCACGTTCGATATTGAGCAGCTGTACCTGCCCCTCCAGCGAAGTAAAGTCAAATCCGGGGTGCAGGGTAGATTGATGATGCTCACGCAACAAGACTCGGGTGGATTGACCGCTCTGGGTCAGCAAGGAGGCAAAAACGCCGCCGAGAGCTCCGCACCCGAGCAGTGTCCAC
This sequence comes from Aeromonas sp. 600724, assembly GCF_049175135.1. NCBI lineage: Bacteria > Pseudomonadati > Pseudomonadota > Gammaproteobacteria > Aeromonadales > Aeromonadaceae > Aeromonas > Aeromonas sp. 600724. The sequence goes on from NZ_JAAKUM010000005.1 coordinate 94,691, forward strand.
TTGGGCGCTACAGGTGGCATAACGGGTTGTCGGGAATTTTTTAATCCGCTTGGCATGATGTGACTCTGTCAGGGTAAGGGTTGCAATCCTCTCAACCTGTTACCGGGAATAAATGAAAAATAGCGCGAACGGACACTAACGGGTCCAACCTTCCTGTGCGCAGGGGATTCTAGCAGAGCACTCCCATCAAAATCAGCAAATTTGCCGTATTTCTGGTAGATTTGGCCCCCAATAACGCAACATGAGGAGCTTCGGCTATGCCGTCATTCGATATTGTCTCTGAAGTCAAAATGAACGAGGTGTTGAACGCTGTCGACAACGCCAATCGTGAACTGGCCACCCGTTTCGATTTTCGTGGGGTAGAAGCCAGCTTCGAGTTGAACAAGGAAGAGGTAAAGCTGGAAGCCGATGCCGATTTCCAGCTCAAGCAGATGGTCGAAATCCTGCGCGGTGCCCTGCTCAAGCGCAACATCGAAAACAGCTCCATGGAAGTGGGTGACTCCGTTCACTCCGGCAAACGCTTCCACCTGACCGTCAAGTTCAAACAGGGGATCGAGAAAGAGATCGCCAAGAAGCTGGTCAAGCTGATCAAGGACTCCAAGATCAAGGTACAGGTCGCCATCCAGGGTGATGAAGTACGTGTCACCGGCAAGAAGCGTGACGATCTGCAAGAGACCATGGCACTGGTCCGTGGCGCCGACCTGGGCCAACCGATGCAGTTTCAGAATTTCCGCGACTGATGATGGGAGAGAAGGGCTCTCCCTTCTCCTCTTCTTTAATCGTCCGAGCATAAAAAAACCGGAGCCAATGCTCCGGTTTTTTGTACCCCAAGTTGTATTAGAACTTGTAGGTAACAGAGAAGTAGTGGCTGAAGCCGGTGCTCTTCCACGGGGTACCGTCGTAAGCTTTGGAGCCATCTTTGGTACCGTAGGCATCCATGAAATACTTCAGGCCATAACCAACCGCGTAGCGATCGGAGTGCCAGTAGATACCGTGGAAGGTGGCCAGGTTGTCGCTGGTACGGTCAGCACGGTCATGGGTATCCAGGCCGAATTGATAATCCAGATAACCCTGGTAGGAAACGAAGCTGCCATTGCCGAAGGTATAGAAAGGCTTGAACCAGTTCATGGAGAACTGATAACCGTTCCACTCACCTTCTTCTTCGGTGAAGAACTGGTTCTCGGTTGCGTGACGTGCATACAGGTTCATGCCAACCTTGCCAAACCAGGGAACCATCACATCGGCACCCAGACCCAGCTGGTTTTCCATCTGCTTGTCACCAACGTTGTTCAGGTTGGCAATATAAAGCTCTTGCACAGGACCAAAGGAGAGATCTTTACCGGTCAGCGCATCCAGAGACATACGCGGCGCGAACTTCATGAACAGGTTCTGACCATGGTGTTTATTGCTGTGACGGGAGTCGAAAATATCGAATACGTCGACGTAACCGTACAGGTCAAACAGGCCGGAGCGACCACCGAACTCCATCTCAAAATAGGTATCGTTGTAGTCCTCTTCACCGGTAGTGAAAGGGCGCTGGTCGATGGTGTGCATTACGTTGAACTGCATCCACTTGTAGTCATTCTTGTGGATATCACCGCTGTAGTCAGCAGCAAAGGCTGGAGTTGCGGCAGCAGCCAGCAGACCGGTAGCGATCAGAGTCTTGGTAAATTTGGCCATTTTATTGGTCTCTTGTGCGTTAGTTGAGGTTTTCCGTAGCCTGCCCACAAGGAGCGAGATGAATTCTAATCAAATAAAATTGGGGGTGAAACAACTTCTCGGGAACTTTATCCGGAAGTGTGAATCTAATCACCCCCGATTCTACGCAAACGCTTGCTATTTGTCAGCATCTGAGAACAACTCACCCCCCTTGCGGGCGACCAGCACAATCAACAACAACACAGGCAAGCCCAACAGACTGGTGCCGACGAAGAAAGCACTGTAGCCAATCTGCTCCACCACCTGTCCCGAAAAACCGGCTAGCAACTTGGGCAGCAGCAACATCACCGAGCTGAACAGTGCGTATTGCGTCGCCGAAAATGCCACATTGGTCAGGCTGGACAAATAGGTGACAAATGCCGCAGTGGCGATGCCGGCGCTGAGGTTATCGAGCGAAATGATCAGGGTCAGCAGCTCCAGGTTGTGACCAACCTGATGGAGCAGGGCAAACAGCAGATTGGTGCTGGCGGTGAGCAGCGCCCCGAGAAACAGGATCCGCAGCGTGCCAAAGCGCATCACCAGCACGCCCCCCAGTGCCGCCCCCACCAGCGTCATGATAACGCCAAACACCTTGGTGATAGTGGCGACTTCGGTCTTGCTGAACTGCATATCCACATAGAAGCTGTTGGACATCACCCCCATCACCACATCCGCAATCCGGTAACAGGCGATAAGCAACAGGATAAGCAGCGCCGAGCGACCATAACGGCGAAAGAAGTCGGCAAACGGACTCCAGACCGCCTCATAACCCCAGGCTCCGGCACTTGCCAAGGGGGCGGGCCACCCCTTTTCCTGCAGCAGTGCCTTGCGCTCTGCCTGTTGTCTGCCCTGACCGGCCAGATCGATATCAGGTTCATGGCAGAACAGCGTGGTAATCACCCCGAGTGACATCAGACCGGCCATCACCAGATAGGTGATCTGCCAGCCACGATAGTCATAGCCGCTGTTGCTGCCAAACCAGGCTGCCAGCGCCAATGCGCCGGCACCGGCGATGATCATCGCCAACCGGTAGCCAGTCATGTAGGAGGCCGCCATCGCAGCCTGCAGTCGCTCGGGCGCGGATTCGATGCGATAGGCGTCGATGACGATATCCTGAGTCGCCGAGGCAAAGGCCACCAGCAGGGCGAACAAGGCCAAATGAGTCAACCCGCTCTTGGGATCACAAAACGCCATCCCTACCAACGCAGCCGCGATCAATAGCTGGGAGAAGAACATCCAGCTACGACGACGCCCCAACAGGGTAGAGAGCAGTGGCAATGGCATACGATCCACCAGCGGCGACCACAACCATTTAAAGCCGTAGGCCAGCGCCACCCAGCTCATGTAACCGATATCGGTCAGGCTGACATCGGCCTCGCGCAACCAGAATGAGAGGGTGCCAAATACCAGCAACAGCGGCAGACCCGATGAAAAACCCATGGCAAAGAGAATAAACACCCGAAATTCGAGATAGACGGCGAGGGACTCTCTCCAGCTTGGTTTGCGGATCATGTTCAACTACCTGACGACTTTGGAAAAGTGCGTCATTTTGGCAGGTTGATGGCAGATAGCCAAGGCAAGCAAAGAGATAGGCAAAAGAAGCCCGGATAGAGAAAAGGCCCATCCCGAACGGGATGAGCCTTGTATTGTGATCTGACGAGGCGAGGTGACGAACCGCGTCCGGCGAGAGTTACTTGCCCGCTTTCTTGTCGACTTTCTTGTCTGCCGGAGTTTCTGCCAGCAAGAACACCTTCTTCAGAATGATGGGACTGGTCGGCACATCATTGGCACGCAAAATGGGGCTGTAACCGGTCTGTACCTGGGCCAACTTGTCCAGCACCTCCATCCCCTGCACCACCTGACCGAACACGGTATAACCCGCGGCGCCACCGGCGTTGAGGTTATTGTTGTCGACCAGATTGAAGTAGAACTGGCGAGTAGCGCTGTCGACCGCCTGGGTGCGAGCCATGGCGATGGAGCCACGCTTGTTGGGCAGACCGCCACGCGACTCGTTGACCACCGGCTCATAAGTCGGCAGCTGCTGGAACTGCTGGTTGTAACCCCCACCCTGCACCACGAAATCCTGGATCACCCGGTGGAAGATACTGCCGTCATAGCTGCCATCAGCCACGTAGCGCAGGAAGTTCTTCACCGTCTGGGGCGCCTGCTTAGGAGCCAGCTCCACCACGATATTGCCGTGGTTGGTCTCCATTCTGACTTTCGGGCCTGCGAACGCCAGCGGGGCGATCAGCATGGCCAGCAACCAGAGTTTTTTCATCATCAGACCCCTGCACCGTTCGGTTGACCTTTCAGGTAACCGCGCAGCGCGTCATCCGCCATGATCTGCTGCAGCACGCTACCCAGTTGCAGGTTCAGTGTAGACTCCAGGTCGGCCATGCTTGGCTCGCTCGGGCTCTCCTTGCTGGAGGACATGTTGAACTGCTTGGTCAGACGGTTGCCCTGAAAATCGGCGATCACCTGCAGGCTGACGCGGGATTTGGTGACATAGGTAAAGGTCTTCTCTTCCACATTGACTGCGGCGTTGGAAATCACCAGCGTCAGGTTGGTGGTGCCACTGTTGCCCACTTCCAGACCCTGGCTGCGCAGACCTTCGGCCAGCCGCTCGGCCATCAGCAGGTTGAGCGGACGCTCGCTGTTGACCAGCACGGGCGCTTTCTCTTTATGTTTGATGGAGAAGACGTAGGCAGCCTCACGCTTGTCTACCCCTTCCATGGTGATGCGATTGCCAGAGTAGTATTGCTGGTTGGCGGGGATCACCTGCGGATTGAGCAGCGCTGTCTCCGGCCAATGAGTGGCACACCCGCCCAGCATCAGGGCGGCCAGCAGCAAGAGTGACTTTTTCATCATGGTTTCCTTTGGCTTTAGCGTTTGATGGCTTTCAAAATAACGAATTTGCTGTTCGACGCAACGACTTGTGCGTTGGCAAACAAGCGCTTGAGTTTGTTGTGATAGTCCAGATGACGGTTGCCTACTATCCAGAGTTCACCCCCTTGAGGCAACACCCGGTGCGCATCGCTGAACATCTGCCAGGCGATATGATCGGTGATCGCCTGTAGCTGATGGAAAGGAGGGTTGCAGAGGATCCGATCCGCCGAGCCGACCGCCACCCCGTCGAGACAGTTATTGACCATAAAGCGGGCACGCGGCAGTGCATCAGGCAGATTGTGCTCGACGTTGAGCTGTGCCGAGGCGACTGCCATATAGGATTCATCGATAAAGGTCACCTCCACCTCGCTGTCTTTGGCGAGCAGCGACAGACCCAGCACCCCGTTGCCACAGCCCAGATCGATCACCTTGCGGGCACTGTGGATGGGCAGGTTGTCCAGCATAAAGCGGGCACCGATATCGAGACTGGTGCGCGAGAAGACGTTGGCATGGTTGTGGATGAGCATGCCACTCCCCTCCAGCGGCCAGACAGTCGGGAAGGGGTTGGCCAGCGCGGGACGTTCTGCCTGCGGCTCGCAGTGAATGAGGCGCGCCTTCTTCCAGGCCAGCGAGGTACGGGTAGGCCCCAAATACTTCTCGAACAACTTGAGGGTGGAGGTATGAATATCCTTCGCCTTGCCGGCAGCAATAACGCGGGTTGCCGGTGTCACCACCGCACGCAATGCCAGCAGCTGCTGCTCCAATAGAGCCTGATATTTGGAGACCTTGATCACCACAAGTGCTGGGGCATCGGGCAGCGGTGCCAGCGCATCCTGCAAGCGGATACCACCCGCATCCAGTCCGTTTTCGGCCAAATTGGCCAGGGTCGCCCGCTCACTGATGTAGGAGTCGGTGACGCAGCAGGGGGAGTGCGGATGCAGATAGGCGGCGAGCGCGCCAAAACCGTCATTCATGATGATGACGGGGCCCGCCTGCTCGAGGGGAGACTCCACCAGGGTGTTGATCAGGTATTCGTCAGCCGCATCCCAGGCTTGCAGGGTCTCCTGACTCTGGCGCGGATAGCGGTAGAGCGTGAGCTGGCAATGGGGAGTGTCGAGAAGGGTTTGCATAGGAAGAGTCCAACCTCGGCTTGATTCGTGTATACAGGCGCCAGGGGCGACGCAAAGTGGCGCTATTCTAGCGAGGAGCAGGAATTTCACCAGTTCGATGCGCATCAAGGGGACAACTGACGGGTGATTTCCCTCTTACGGGGGCTTATTCCATCCCGCGACTGCCGATAGAATGGCCAGACATTCACTCTGGAAGCCGATCCGATGACCATCCAACAACTGATTGAAGCCAAGCTGACCGCCGCCCTCTCTCCCTCCGTGCTGGAGGTGATCAACGAGAGCCACATGCACCGTGTGGAACCGGGATCTGAGAGCCACTTCAAGGTGGTGATCGTCAGCGAGCAATTTGCAGGGCAGCGGCTGCTGGCCCGTCATCGTCAGGTCAATTCGGTGCTGGCCGACGAGCTGGCCGGTGCCGTTCATGCACTGGCACTGCATACCTACACAGAGACCGAGTGGCAGGAAAAAGGCCGCGCCCCGCGCACCCCGAGCTGCGTTGGCAAACCGTCACTCTCCTGAAACCGGTTGTACCACAGGATTCCCCTCGAGAACCTGCCAACAAAAATTAAACATATTTCCCCCATTGGCCCCGAAAAGGCTACATCCAAGGGGGTATATTTCGACATCAAGGCTTTTTGCTGATAGTGGAGGCAACGGCAAATACCCCCATCGAGGTATCGAAATAAAAAAACCTTTAAAACCACTACTTACAAGGTGTCAGGGGCTTATTCATTGCAGGTTAATTTTGTGATGGCACGGGGATTTTGCCCATTTGGCATGGCAGAAAATGCACCTTAAGTGGTAAACTCAAGCGCTTTTGAGTGAGCCTGCATGTTGAATAATTGTTGAGCCTGCCCACCTGGCACAACCACAACATCGACTCATTCAACCACCCGTCGTGATGTATTTCTCGGCGCTAACCAACCTCTCCCGTAACGGTAGTGCAAGTAAGTATGATTACAATCAAAAGAGGACTGGACATCCCCGTGCTGGGTGCGCCAGAGCAAGTAATCTACGATGGCCCCGCCATCACCCGTGTTGCGACACTGGGCGAGGAGTTTGTGGGGATGCGACCTACTATGTTCGTCAAAGTAGGTGATCGCGTCATCAAAGGTCAGGATCTTTTTGAAGACAAGAAGAATCCGGGCGTTAAATTCACAGCTCCTGCCACCGGTGTGGTTTCAGAGATCAACCGTGGTGCCAAACGTGTTCTCCAGTCTGTGGTCATCGACCTCGACGGTTCCGATGAACAGGTGACGTTTGAGCATTTTGCCTCTGCCGAGCTGGCCAAGCTCGAGCGCAGCAAGGTGCAAGAGATCCTGGTCGCATCAGGTCAGTGGACTGCGTTGCGTACCCGTCCGTTCAGCAAAGTCCCCGCGGTAGCGTCTGCCCCGCGCGCCATCTTTGTGACTGCAATGGACACCAACCCGCTGGCAGCCGATGCCGAGCTGATTATCAAGGAACAGCCGCAGGCCTTCCTCGATGGTCTGGCCGTATTGACCCGCCTGACCGACGGCGCCGTCTACGTCTGTAAAGGCGAAGGCAGTCTGCCTCACTCCTCTTTGGCTCAGGTCAAGGAAGAGATCTTCGTCGGTCCGCACCCTGCCGGTCTGCCGGGTACCCATATCCACTTCCTGGATCCGGTCAGCAGCACCAAGGTGCAGTGGCACATCAACTATCAGGATGTGATCGCATTCGGCAAGCTGTTCACCACCGGTCAGATCTTCACTGACAAGGTGATCGCGCTGGCTGGCCCGAACGTGCTCAAGCCGCGTCTGCTGCGTACCCGTCTGGGCGCCTGCATCAGCCAGCTCACCAACAATGAGCTGCGTGCCGACGAAAACCGTATCATCTCCGGTTCTATCCTGAGTGGTGCCAAAGCCGAAGGTGTTCACGACTACCTGGGCCGCTACCACAATCAGGTTTGCGTGCTGGGTGAAGGTCGCGAGAAAGAGTTCCTGGGCTGGATCAACCCCAGCGCCAACAAGTTCTCTATCACCCGTACCACCCTCTCTCATCTGATGAAGGGCAAGCTGATCAACTTCACCACCACTACCAACGGTAGTGACCGTTCCATGGTGCCTATCGGCAACTATGAGCGGGTGATGCCACTCGACATCCTGCCGACCCTGCTGCTGCGGGACATGGTCTCCGGCGATACCGACGGTGCGCAAGCACTGGGCTGCCTGGAGCTGGATGAGGAAGATTTGGCGCTCTGTACCTTTGTCTGCCCTGGCAAGACAGAGTACGGCCCGATCTTGCGTGAGTGCCTGACCAAGATTGAACTGGAAGGTTAAGCGATGAGTTTCAAGCAACTTCTTGAAAATATGGAACACCACTTCGAACCGGGTGGAAAGTACGCCAAGTACTATGCCCTGTTCGAAGCGGCGTACACCCTGTTCTACACCCCGGGTAGCGTTACCCGCAACGCCTCCCACGTTCGTGATGCGCTCGATCTGAAGCGCATGATGATCATGGTGTGGCTGGCCGTGTTCCCGGCCATGTTCTGGGGCATGTACAACGTTGGTAACCAGGCGATTGCCGCCATTGCCCACATGGGTTCGGCTGCTGGTGCCAGCAGCTGGCAATATGCCCTGGCTACCATGCTGGGCGCCTCCCTCGATCCGGCTGTTGCCGGTATCGGCAGCAAGATGCTGATTGGCGCCACCCACTTCTTCCCGATCTACATCACCGTCTTCTTTGTCGGTGGTTTCTGGGAAGTGCTGTTCGCCATGGTGCGCAAACACGAGATCAACGAAGGCTTCTTCGTGACCTCCATCCTGTTTGCCCTGATCGTGCCGCCCGAGCTGCCCCTGTGGCAAGCTGCGCTGGGTATCACCTTCGGTGTGGTGATGGCCAAAGAGGTGTTCGGTGGTACCGGCAAGAACTTCCTGAACCCGGCGCTCGCTGGTCGTGCGTTCCTGTTCTTCGCCTACCCGGGCCAGATCTCCGGTGACGCCGTGTGGGTTGCCGTTGACGGCTTCTCCGGCGCAACAGCCCTGAGCCAGTGGGCCCAAGGCGGCCAGATGGCGCTGATCAACGGTGCTACCGGCCAGGCTATCAGCTGGATGGACGCTTTCCTGGGTAACCTGCCGGGTTCCATCGGTGAAGTCTCTACCCTGATGATCCTGCTGGGTGCCGCCATGATCGTCTACATGCGCATCGCCTCCTGGCGCATCATCGCCGGCGTGATGATCGGTATGATCGCCACCTCCCTGCTGTTCAACGTCATCGGTTCCGATACCAACCCCATGTTCAACATGCCGTGGCACTGGCATCTGGTACTGGGTGGCTTCGCCTTCGGTATGGCCTTCATGGCGACCGACCCTGTCTCCGCAGCCTTTACCAACAAAGGCAAGTGGTGGTATGGCGCCCTGATCGGCGTAATGGTCGTGCTGGTTCGCGTGGTCAACCCAGCGTTCCCGGAAGGCATGATGCTGGCCATTCTGTTTGCGAACCTGTTTGCTCCCCTGTTTGACCACTTCGTCGCTCAGGCAAACATCAAGCGGAGGATTGCTCGTGGCGTTTAATAAAGATTCAACCCTCGGCACCGTCAGCGTGGTCACCGGCCTGTGTCTGGCCTGTTCCATCGTGGTATCCGTTGCCGCTGTGGGCCTGCGTTCTACCCAGCAGGAAAACAAGGCGCTGGACAAGCAGAGCAACATTCTCGCCGTAGCCGGTGTGGATGTGAGCGAAGTGGCCAAGCGCGACCTGGCCAAACTGTATGGCGAGAAGATCGAAGCGCGTCTGGTGGATCTGGCGACCGGTGACTTTGTTGACGGCGATGCCGACAACTTCGACACCAAGCAGGCAGCCAAAGATCCGGCCCGCAGCATCCGTCTTGCCGCCGCTGACGACAAGGCCAGCCTGCGTCAGATCTCCAAGCAGATCCCGGTATTCTTCGCCAAGGATGCCGAAGGCAAGATCGACAGCATCATCCTGCCCATCTACGGTCAGGGTCTGTGGTCGACCATGTATGCCTTCGTCGCCGTTGCCGCTGATGGCCAGACCATCAAGGGCATCACCTACTATGACCACGGTGAAACCCCGGGTCTGGGTGGCGAGATCGAAAATCCGGCCTGGCGCGAGCTGTTTGTCGGCAAGAAGCTGTTCGATCAGGATGGCATGCCGGCGCTGCGCGTCATCAAGGGTCACGCTCCGGCGGGCTCCGAGCACGAGATCGACGGTCTCTCCGGTGCTACCCTGACCGGTAACGGTGTACAGCATACCTTTGACTTCTGGATGGGTCCCAAGGGCTTCGGTCCTTTCCTGGCCAAGGTTCGTGCAGGAGAAATCAACAATGGCTGACAAGAGCGAAATGAAGAAGTTGCTGTTGACTCCAGTGCTGGGCAACAACCCCATCGCCTTGCAGGTGCTGGGTGTCTGTTCCGCACTGGCGGTTACCAGCCAGATGAAGACAGCGTTTGTAATGACCCTTGCGGTCATGGCGGTCACCGCCTTCTCAAACCTGTTCATCTCCCTGATCCGCAACCAGATCCCGAACAGCGTGCGGATCATTGCCCAGATGGCGATCATCGCCTCGCTGGTTATCGTGGTTGACCAGGTGCTCAAGGCGTATGCCTATGACATCTCCAAGCAGCTGTCAGTCTTCGTCGGTCTCATCATTACCAACTGTATCGTGATGGGCCGCGCCGAAGCCTACGCCATGAAGAGCGCGCCGCTCCCCTCCTTCCTAGATGGTATCGGTAACGGTCTGGGCTATGGCGCCATTCTGCTGAGTGTCGCGACCGTGCGTGAACTGCTGGGCTCCGGCACCTGGTTTGGCATCGAGCTGCTGCCGCTAGTGAACAACGGTGGCTGGTATGTACCCAACGGCCTCCTGCTGCTGCCGCCGAGTGCATTCTTCATCATTGGTCTGATCATCTGGGGCGTGCGCACCAAGGATCCCAAGCAGGTGGAGGCGAAGGATTAAGGTATGGAACACTATCTGAGTCTGTTGATTAAATCGATCTTCATCGAAAACCTGGCACTCTCCTTCTTCCTGGGGATGTGTACCTTCCTGGCGGTATCCAAGAAGGTCAAGACCTCCATGGGTCTGGGTATTGCCGTTATCGTGGTGCAAACCATCGCCGTACCGGTCAACAACCTGATCTACAACTACGTGCTGAAGGCCGGAGCTCTCTCCCCTGACCTAGATCTGAGCTTCCTGAGCTTCATCACCTTTATCGGGGTGATCGCAGCGCTGGTACAGATCCTGGAGATGGCGCTGGACAAGTACTTCCCGGCTCTCTACAACGCGCTGGGCATCTTCCTGCCGCTCATCACCGTGAACTGCGCCATCTTCGGTGGCGTCTCCTTCATGGTGCAGCGTGACTACACCTTCGTGGAGTCTGTGGTCTACGGCGTGGGCTCAGGGGCAGGCTGGATGCTGGCGATCGTTGCGCTGGCGGGTATCCGCGAGAAGATGAAGTACTCCGATGTTCCGGAAGGCCTGCGTGGTCTGGGCATCACCTTCATCACCGCCGGTCTGATGGCGCTGGGCTTCATGTCCTTCTCTGGTATCTCCCTGTAATCGGCTTTCCTGCAATCAGAAAGGAACGATAGATGGAAATTATTTTGGGTGTGGTCATGTTTACCGTGATCCTGCTGGCACTGGTGGCAGTCATTCTGTTCGCCAAGTCCAAGCTGGTGACCGCGGGCGACGTGACAATCAGCATCAATGGTGACCCGGCCAAGGCTGTGACCAGCCCGGCCGGTGGCAAGCTGCTCGGCGTACTCGCCGGCAACGGTATCTTCGTCTCTTCCGCCTGTGGCGGCGGTGGCTCCTGCGGCCAGTGCAAGGTACGGGTGAAATCCGGTGGCGGCGACATCCTGCCGACCGAACTGGATCACATCAGCAAGGGTGAAGCCCGTCACGGCGAGCGTCTTGCCTGCCAGGTCACCGTGCGTGGCGACATGGACATCGAACTGCCGGAAGAGATCTTCGGGGTGAAGAAGTGGGAATGTACTGTTATCTCCAACGATAACAAGGCCACCTTCATCAAGGAGCTCAAGCTGCAGATCCCCGATGGCGAGAGCGTACCGTTCCGCGCCGGTGGTTATATCCAGATCGAAGCGCCGGCTCACCATGTCTACTACAAGAACTTCGATATTCCCGAGGAGTATCGCGGTGACTGGGATCGCTTCAAGATTTTTGAGCTGGAGTCCAAGGTCGATGAGCCGATCATCCGTGCCTACTCCATGGCAAACTATCCGGAAGAGTTCGGCATCATCATGCTGAACGTGCGTATCGCGACCCCGCCCCCGAGCAACTGGACTGCCCCTCCGGGACAGATGTCCTCCTACATCTTCAGCCTGAAGGCTGGCGACAAGGTGACTATCTCCGGTCCGTTCGGTGAGTTCTTCGCCAAGGATACCGATGCCGAAATGGTATTCATCGGTGGTGGTGCAGGTATGGCGCCGATGCGTTCCCATATCTTCGACCAGCTGCGTCGCCTGAAGTCCAAGCGCAAGATGAGCTTCTGGTACGGTGCCCGTTCCAAACGCGAGATGTTCTATGTCGAAGACTTCGACATGCTGGCGGCCGAGAACGAGAACTTCACCTGGAACGTAGCCCTGTCCGATCCGCAACCGGAAGACAACTGGGATGGCTACACCGGCTTCATCCACAACGTGCTCTACGAGAACTATCTCAAGAACCACGAAGCGCCGGAAGATTGCGAGTTCTACATGTGTGGACCTCCCGTGATGAACGCAGCCGTCATCAACATGCTCAAAGATCTGGGCGTTGAGGACGAAAACATCCTGCTGGATGACTTTGGTGGTTAATCCATGAACAGCGTTGTAAAGACCTGGCTAGCCTTCGGGCTAGCCTTTTTCTTGACAGGGTGCGGTCAGGAAAGCACGGTCCAGTCGAAACCGGAGATCCATATCACCGGCAGCACCATGGGCACTTACTACTCCATCAAGGTGGCGGACAACGTCATCAGCGATGCAGCCAAGTTTCAGGCCGAGGTCGATGTACTGCTGGAGCGAGTCAACGATCAGATGTCCACCTATCGCCCCGATTCCGAACTGTCGCGCTTCAATCAGCACCACAGTTCGACACCGGTAGTGGTATCGCGGGACACCGCGCGGGTCATTACAGAAGCCATTCATATTGGCCGTGAGAGCCAGGGGGCGCTGGACGTCACCGTCGGCCCCTTGGTCAATCTGTGGGGCTTCGGTCCGGACAAACGGCCGACCAAGATGCCATCAGAGGAGCTGATCACCCAGACCCGTCAGAAGACCGGCCTGGGCAACCTGCACGTCATCACTTCGGTCGATGCCGACACCCTGCAAAAGGACATCCCGGATCTTTACGTTGATCTCTCCGCCATTGCCAAGGGCTTTGGTGTCGACAAGGTGGCCGAGTATCTGGAGTCTCTGGGTGCGCGCAACTATCTGGTGGAGATCGGCGGCGAGCTGCGGATCAATGGCGTCAACGGCAAGGGACACCCCTGGCGCGTTGCCATCGAAAAGCCGACAGCCAATGCCGGTTCGGTGCAGGAGGTGATCGTTCCGGGTGACAACGGAGTGGCCACTTCGGGCGAATATCGCAACTACTATGAGATGGATGGCCAGCGCTTCTCCCACACCATAGATCCACGCACCGGCAAGCCAATCCAGCACCGCATGGTGTCGGTCACCGTGATCCACCCCTCCTGCATGACCGCAGACGGGCTGGCGACCGTATTCATGGTAATGGGACCGGAGAAGAGCCTGGCCTATGCCAAAGAGCGCGGCCTGGCGATCTTCGTGATCACCAAGACGGACAACGGCTTTGAAGAGGCCTACTCCGATGCGTTCAAACAGTATCTGGTCAGGAAATAGGGAGGATAGATGCAGGTTTTTCTGATCACCTTCGGGGTATTCATGCTGGTGATAGCCGCCATGGCTATCGGCTATATCTTCCAGAAAAAATCCATCTCCGGCTCCTGTGGCGGTCTGGGAAGCGTTGGCATCGAGAAAGAGTGCGACTGCCCCGAGCCCTGCGACAATCGCAAGAAGAAGATGGCCAAGGAAGAGGCCCGTCGCAAGATGCTGGAAGAGAACCGCATCATCTGATGACTCTGATTGTTCGATAAACAAAAGCGCGCCATCGGCGCGCTTTTTACTGGGCGTTATCTTGCGTTAACGGTCAGGCTGACGTTCGATATAGAGGATCACCTCGCCAAGATGGATACCGAACTTGCTGATCTCGGCACGATTGATCAGACGATCTTCGTCCAGCAGATACATCCAGTCATCGAAGCTCACCCGCACTACCTCGCCATCCGGCAGCGCCAGATCAAGCTGATAATGCCAGTTGAGGGCAAACCCTTGGCTTTTACCCATCGCCTCCCCCACCACATCGGAAGCAGTACCTCGCCAGTGACCGTCAACCCCCTTGCTCAGATACCAGGTACGGGTCTGCTGGCGGCCATCATCAAAGTAGAACTGCTCGAACAGCTCTCCCTTGCCATCCTTCCAACGACCCACCATCTCGACCCGAAAGCGACTGGTCACTTCGCCGCTGCGGTCGGTTACCAGGCCGTGAGCCACTAATTTACCGTTGAAGAAACGGGCGAGATCCCAGCTTGGCCCCTGCCCCCGATAGTCATCGAGACTGGCACCACAGCCGCTCAGCAGCAAAAAAGGGAGCAACAGCAACCAGCGGTATGCACGATAGAAAAACATTGGAAACTCCATGTTCAGGGTTGGCCACGCAGGCGGCGTGTCAGGGCGGGATCGCGGCTGTTGTCAGCCAGCCAGATGGCGAGAAAAGCGGCCGAGAATTGCGGATCGGCCAGAGTGCCGAGGGGTTTTTCCTGCCACCAGAAGTGGCCTGCCCCCTCCTTGTCGACATAGAAGGTGAGCTTGTCGCCTGCCTGCACATCGGGCCAGAGTGCAGCGAGCTGGCCGAGCCAGCGCTGACGCTCGGCGTCAGTGCCAAGACCTAGCCGCTGCCACTCGGCGGCGGTGGCGCTCAGCAGATCTTCCCGCTCGATGGATCGGGCATAGGTGAGAGTCAGAGCCTGTGGATAGTGACCGGGCTGATAGCGCCCGCTCGCGCTGTAGAGGGTGGCATCGTAGAGCTTGAACCAGACCCAGTTCATCTCCCCCTGCCCGACCGGGCGCAACTGCTGCCAGGGGGCGGCAGAAGCCTGCACTGCGGTTGCAGCAAAGAGCGCAAACGCCAGCATCAGCGGGTTAATTCCACCCCATATGCCAGTGGTTGGGGTCTTCCAGTTCATGCCAGTCCATCTCCTGTTCCTGCAGGGTGTTGATATCCTGCATCACCACCTGCATCAGCTCCCCTTTCGCGTTCCGCTGGCAGGCAACCACCAGATAGAAGCGATCAGCGAGCTCATGCTGGCCCTCTTTGGTCCATTTGGAAAAAAGCAACGAGTCGGTCGAAAAGGTGTTTGTCATGACTCACCCTCCAGCTTGACCATTACCCACAGGAGTACGGGTAACCACCACATCCAGATCACTGCCAGCAGCGCCGTGCTGATCCAGATGCCCCAGGGTAAGTTTACTGCCCCCATGGCGGCCCCCGCCACATAGGAGGAGGTGCCGCCAAATACGCCAAACAGCGCCTGCTGCCAGCGAGGCAAGCTCAGCAGCCAGCGCATACCGTGGGCCAGCGTCAGGGCAAAACCGAGCCAGAGCAGCACCAGCCAGAGGGGAAAACCGGACGGGAACCGGAACAGGCCGAGCTGCCAGAGCAGGGCATCCAGCAGACAGCCGACGACCGCGATGGGAAGCAGCCGCCAGTCACGCTGGCGGCTGGGTGAGAAGAGAAAGTGCAGCAGCAACATTGCCAGCAGCGGGCCCGGCTGCTGCCACTTCACCGCCAGCAACCAGTAGAGGTTGAACCCCAGCAGGTGAGCCCACTGCCACATGGTCAGTGACCGCTTACTGGCACATCACCCGACCAGCCAGCGGGCCCCGGCTTGGCGGCCTCCAGCTGCACCAGACTGATGCTGCGCTCCCAGAATCCCCCCTCGCAATAGGCAAAGTAGAAGTGCCACAGCCGGATGAAATCCTGGCTGTAACCGAGCTTGGGCAGCTCGGGTGCCAACGCCAGAAACCGCTCGCACCAGTGAGCCAGTGTACGGGCATAGTGATGACCGTGATCGTGCAACCGCACCAGCTGCATGTCGGTCTCACGCGCCAGCAACCCCGCCATCTGGGAGACGCTCGGCAGGCAGCCACCGGGGAAGATGTAACGCTGGATAAAATCGACCCCGCGCAAGTACTGGGCATGGCGCTGATCGGCGATGGTGATGGCCTGAATGAGCAGACGGCCACCGGGCTTGAGCAGCCGCGACAGCTGGCGGAAATAGTCGGGCAGGAAGGCGTGCCCCACCGCCTCGATCATCTCGATGGAGACCAGCTTGTCATACGTCCCCTCCAGTTTGCGGTAATCCTCCAGCAGCAAGGTGATGCGATCCCCCAGCCCCTCCCGCGCAATCCACTCCTTGGCGTAGTCATGCTGGGCCCGGGAGATAGTCGTGGTGGTCACCCGGCAGCCATAGTGGTGGGCGGCATAGACGGCGAGGCCGCCCCAGCCGGTGCCGATCTCCAGCAGATGATCGTCAGGGCCCAGCTCCAACCGCTCGCAGATGGTACGCAGCTTGGCCTGCTGCCCCTCTTCCAGAGTGGCGTCGGCGCTCGGGTAGATGGCGCTCGAGTACTGCATATGGCTGTCGAGAAACCCCTGATAGAGGGTATTGCCGAGATCGTAGTGGGCGGCAATGTTGGAGCGCGAGCCGGTCAGGGTATTGCGATTAAGCCAGTGGCGCACCTTATTGAACGGGAAACTGAGCCAGCCGAGGCGCCGCTCAAGGGAGTCGAGCAGGGTCAGGTTGCGGGCCAGCAGCCGCACCAGCGCCACCGGATCCGGGCTGGTCCAGAGCCCCTCCACCCAGGTTTCCCCAGCGGCGATGCTGCCTCCCAGCAACAAGCGACGATAGAAGGCCGGATCCTGCACCACCAGTTCGGCATGCAGATCGGTGCCCGCCACGCCAAAGCTGTGGCGCTCACCGCCATCCCGCAGCAGCAGCTGGCCATGTTCGAGGCGACCCAGCAGATTGAGCAGCAGTTGCCTTGCCCCCTTGTCGATGAAAGAGGCAGAGAGGGTTGATTGAGCAAGTTCCATTAGCGGCTCTCCGGATGGGTAAAAATCGGGGTTCGTTTGATAAAAAGACGCAGGGCCTGCCAGTAGATCCCGAGCAGTACCTTCATGGTCATCCAGGGCCAGCGGGCCAGCAGGGCCACCAGCCCCTTGCGCGACAAGGGTTCGCGAGTGAGCGCCAGGGTTGCGTCAAACAGCTTGGCTTCACCGGATACGGGATGACTCTCGATATGGATCAGTGTCTCCTGCGCGGGCGGCCTGATCCGCCAGTGATAACGCATCGCCAGCCCCATAAAGGGGGAGACGTGAAAATCCTTGTCATGGGGCGCCAGCGCCGCCAGATCCAGCAGGTAGTAGTGACGCTCGTTCCAGGGGGTGTTCGACACCTCCGCCAGCAGATAGCGCGCCTCGCCCTGCCGGTAGCAGAAGTAGAAGTTGACCGGACTGAAGTAGAAGCCCAGACAACGCACATTGCCGAGCAGCAGCACCCGCCCCTCGGGGTCGGCATCGCCCCCCAGTTCGCTCACCTTCTGCCACACCGCCTGCTTGAGGCTCCCCTCGCTGCCCTTGAGATAGTCATGGCGGTGAAACGAGAGCAGCCCCGAGCGCTCCACCCCGAACCAGCGCCCCTGATCGAGCTGCGGCAGCTCGTCGAGATCCAGTCCCAGCATAAAGAGGCTGTAGGAGAAGGCGTGGGGCCGCGGCGCGAAACGGCGGTGGCGCACCGAACCCTGCCAGATGGCGCTGGTAACACCAGCCAGTTCGTCGGCTCCCTCATGTTCGGTGGCCACGGTGGCGCCATTCATAGCTCGGCCCCGAAGCGCCTGGCGACATCCAGCGCGCTGCGCACCCCATCCTCGTGGAAGCCGTTGTACCAGTAGGCACCGCAGAAGTGGGTGTGCTGCTGGCCGCAGATCTCCGCACGCCGCTGCTGGGCGGCGATAGAGGCCTGATTGAACACCGGATGGTGGTAGACGAAGCGGCGCAGCACCTTGCTCTCATCCACCTTGCCCTTGGGGTTGAGGCTGACGCAGAAGGGCTCCGGCGAGTTCACCCCCTGCAGGATGTTCATGTTGTAGCTCACCAGCGGCCGTGTCTCATCGTTGCCATCGAGCTGATAGTTCCAGCTGGCCCATGCCTTGCGACGGGTGGGCAGGCAGCGAGCATCGGTATGGAGCCAGACATCGTTGGCCTGATAGGGCATGTCGCCGAGGATGGCCTGCTCCCGCTCGCCGGGATCCGCCAGCAGCGCCAGCGCCTGATCGCTGTGGCAGGCGAAGATCACCTCGTCAAACCGCTCCTCGCCGTAACTGCTCTGGATCACAACGCCATCCGCGTCCCGCCGTACGCTCTGCACCGGACAGGCGAGTCGGATCTGCGACTGCCAACCCGCGGTAAGGGGGCCGATATATTCCCGCGAGCCACCCGGGATCACGTACCACTGGGGGCGATTGGCCACATCCAGCAGGCCGTGGTTGGCAAAAAAGCGCAGGAAGAAGCCAAGGGGGAAGGCGCGCATATCGGCCAGGGTCGATGACCAGATCGCCGCCCCCATCGGCAAGATGTAGTGGCGGGCGAAGTAGTCGCTAAACTCCCCCGCCAGCAAAAAATCCCCCAGCGTCAGCTCGGGGCCAGCCCCCTGATGCTGACCATCCGCCAGCCAGGCCCGCGCCTCCCGGTTGAACCGCAAGATCTCGGCGACAAAGCCATAGAAGCGCGGACTCAGCAGATTGCTGCGCTGGGCAAACAGGGTATCGAGATTGTGGCCGTTGTACTCCAGCCCCTCCGGGCTCTTTACCGAGAAGCTCATCTCGGCCGGTTGGCGCGCCATGCCAATCCGCGCCAGCAACTTCAAGAAGTTGGGGTAGGTACGATCGTTGAAGACGATAAAGCCGGTGTCGATGGCATAGCTGCGGCCAGCCTGATTCACATCGACGGTGGCGGTGTGACCACCCAGGGTCGGCGCCGCTTCGAACAGGGTGATGTCATGGAGTTTGTGGAGCAGAAAACCGGCGGTGAGCCCCGAGATCCCTGAACCGACGATGGCGATCTTTTTCTTCATGAATGGCTTCCTTTCGATACGAGTGCGCGGCCAAGGCGCAGCCAGAGCCCCACCGGCAGCGCACCAAGTAGGCGCAGCAACCAGATGAAACGGCGGGGAAAGTGGATCTGGTGACGACCAGCGGTCAGCCCGTCCATGATGGCGCGGGAGGCCTGCTCCACCGTCACCAGACAGGGCATGGGAAAATCATTTTTGGCGGTGAGCGGCGTCTGGACAAAGCCGGGGCGGATCAGGGTCACCCCGATCCCTTTGCTGGCCAAATCGAGGCGCAAGGTATCCGCCAGATAGTCGAGGGCCGCCTTGGAGGCGCCATAGGCCTCGGCTCGTGGCAGCGGCAGCCAGCTCACCGACGAACTGACGATGGCCAGCCGTGACCCAGCCCCTAGCAACGGCAAGAAGGCGGCCAGCGCATGGCCGGTAGCGGTCAGATTGGTGTCGATGACACGGGCAAACAGCTCGCTGTCAAACCCCTCGCCGACATCCATGTACTCGCAGTTGCCTGCGTTGAGGATTAGCAGATCGAGGGATGGCAGCGTAGCGGCTATCCCGCTCATTGCGGCCAGATCACGGGCATCGAACTGCAGCGGAGTGACGCCATCCAGCCCCAGCGCCTGCAGCCGTTCGCCATCGCGGCCACAACCCCACACCTGCCAGCCGGCGCGCCGGTAATCCAGCGCCAACTGGCGACCTATGCCGGAGGTCGCGCCTGTGATAAGCACTCGGCCGCTCATGCGCCAAGCCTCATCTTGATGCTGCGAACCACTGGCCCGAGCAACGGCAACTGCTCGTAGAGCATGGCGCCCAGGTCAAAATAGTCCCTGTGCTGGCACACCTTGCCCGCCTCGTCGAATTCGAGGCGGGTGGCCCCCTCCACCGTCACCGGCTCACCACCACGCAATCTGGGGTGAGAGAAGGTCATGGTCCAGCCGAGCCAGGCCTGTGGCCCTTGCTGCTGCTGACTGGTGATGACGAAACGGCAGTAGGCGAGACGCTGATAGAGGGCGGCAAAATAGTCGCCAAGGGCCGCCAGCCCCTCGATACGGTGAGCCGGATCGATAAAGAGCACCTGTTCGGCATAGACCTCGGGCAAGCGATGCAACTGCTGTTTGTCCAGTTGCTGATAGAGGCCAATAAAGCGGGCCAGCGGCTCGTTCATCCTATTTCTCCAGAGAGCGAAACATCTCGATGGCTCTCACCCGGGCAACGGCGTGATCCACCATGGGTGCCGGATAATCCTGTCGCCCCTTGAGTCGCAGCCAGTCGTGGGGCTGATGCACATAAGCGGCAGGAATATCGGCAAGTTCAGTTACCCAGGTACGGATAAACTCCCCTTGTGGATCAAATCGTTGCCCCTGAGTGGTGGGGTTGAAGATCCGAAAGTAGGGGGCGGCATCGGCACCGGTGCCTGCAGCCCACTGCCAGCCACCGTTGTTGGCTGCCAGATCCCCGTCGATCAGTCGACTCATGAAGTAATCCTCCCCGAGCCGCCAGTGGATATGGAGATCCTTGGTGAGAAAGCTCGCCACTATCATTCGCAGCCGGTTGTGCATCCAGCCGGTGGTGTTGAGACAACGCATCGCTGCATCAACGATGGGGTAGCCGGTACGGCCCTCGCACCAGGCGGCGAAGGCATCCGGGTCCCAGCTCCACGGCAAGGCTGCCGTCTCTGGTTTGAAGGGGCGATTCATGGAGAGGGTCGGGATCAGCACCAGCAGGTGGCGATAGAACTCACGCCAGATGAGCTCATTGAGCCAGACAAAGCCGGGCTGGGCCTTGGACTGGGGCCGATAGCCAAGCCGCTGCTGAAGCGCCGCCACACACTGACGAGGACTGATGATGCCCGCCGCCAGATAGGGGGAAAGCACAGAGGTGCCCGCGATGGCAGGAAAATCCCGGGTCTCGCCATAGTCGAGCACCGCCTGCTCCAGAAAAATGTTCAAACGACGCAGAGCTTCCACCTCGCCCACAGGCCAGCGGGGGTCTGCCGTCAGTTCGCCAAGGGCGGCATCGACGAAGTCCCGCTCGGCCAGCGGCTGCCACGGCAGCGGCTCACCACGAGCAGTGGGCGCGCGATGAATGACAAACCCCTCCTCGTCGAGGGCCTTGAGCCAGGCACGGCTAAAAGGAGTGAAGACCTTGAACATCTCACCCGAGCCGGTCAGCACCCGCCCCGGCGGCAATACGCAACAGCCGTTGAGCCAGTGACAACTCACCGCCTGTTCTGCCAGCGCGGCGCTGACAGCGTGGTCGCGACGCTGCTCGTCGATCTCGATAGCCTGATTGGCATAGAGCTGGGTCACCCCCTGCTCGCGGCATAGGTCTGCCAACGCAGCGGGCGCCTCGGCAAAAGTCTCCACTCGCAGCAGATGGAGCGGGATGCCGAGGGCCGCCAGCTCGCGGCCCAGCACATCGACCTGCGCCAACATAAAGCACTGACGAATCGGGGCCATTTTGTGCTGCCGCCACTGGGTGGGAGAGATGATAAAGAGCGCGGCCACCGGCTCATCACCGGCGCAGGCATGCCGTAGCGCCGGGTTGTCGGCAAGGCGCAGATCGTTGCGCAACCAGACCAGCTTCATGATTTTTTCCTCCCGCGTCCGCTGGCACCAGCCGCAGCAGGTGCGTCCACCATCAGCTCGGCAAGGCTCGCCTGCCAGCCGTGGGCTTTAAGCCACTCATCATCGTAGAGACGGCCCAGTTCGCCAAACAGGCGCGTGCCTGCAGGCCACCCGGCGGCCAGCTCCGGTTTGCCAAGACCAGCTCCCAGCAGTACCAGCCAGGGGGTAACGGCACGCCCCTCCAGCAAGCTGGCATGGCGAGGCTCTACCGCTCCCAGCAGTTGCACCTCATAGCCTTGACCGATCAGCTCGTAAGCGGCCCACACCAGATCGAGGGGGCCGACCTGTCCCCAGCTCACCAAGGTGATCGGCACGCCCTTCTCCTGCTCGATCAGGTGGCGGGCGAAGCGGGTATGGAACCAGCCCAGCCACACCTGTTGCAGCAGCTCGCCATCGGGCCGCTCGCGCCACAACCCCAGCAGCCGCTCCACCAGCGGTTGCAGTACCCGGCTGCGCACCAGCTCGAACGGGTAGCTAGCCAGCAAATCGTTGAGCTCAGCCTCCGCCTTGCGCTGGTTGAAGGCGAGTAACGCCTGACTGAACTGCTCCAGAGTCTGCTGCCAGTGATCGCTCACCGGCTCGGAATGGGGTTCGCTCAGGAGCCCCTTCACCTGCCCGATACTCACACCCCGCTCCAGCCAGCTCAGGATCTCGCCGATTTGGCGGATATCCTGCTCGCTGTAGAGGCGGTGGCCCTTTTCGGTGCGGGCCGGTTGCACCAGACCATAGCGGCGCTGCCAGGCACGCAGGGTCACGGCGTTGACGCCGGTGAGACGGGAGACCTCGCGAATGGGGTAGATCCCCTCATCAGCCAGAGGAGCAACTTCTTGCGATAAATCAGACATGACAACGTCCATCAAACAGAGGTGTAAAGCGCCCCGATGCAAACCATGCGCCGGGGCAACAGAACGGATTCAGAGCCCGTAACGCAATTTGAGCGTATCGGGGTGCGGATTGAGATAAACCTGCTCGGCGAGATAGGGATTGGGGTACTCGCGCAGGTAGTGGCGGATCAAGGTGAGCGGCACCAGCAAGGGGAAGATGCCGGTGCGGTACTTGTCGATGGTATCGGCCAGCTCCTGCTTCTGGGCCGGGGTCAGCACCCGCTTGAAGTAGCCCTGCAGGTGCATCAGCACATTGGTGTGGCTGCGACGGTTGGCCCGCAGGGTCAGCGCGGTCATCAATCCCTTGATGTAGTTGTCGGCCACCTCCTGCAAATTGGTGGACTTGCCCAGATTGCCGAGCAGCTTGCCGAGCGCCCTGTAGTGGGTGGTGGCGTGGGAGAGCACCAGATACTTGTAGCGGGAGTGGAAGCGGATCAGCGCAGAGGCGGTGATACCACGCGCACAGAGCTGCTGCCAGTCGTGGTAAGCGAAGACCCGCAGCACGAAATTCTCCCGCAGGATGGGATCACAGAGCCGGCCATCCTCTTCCACCGGCAACAGGGGGTTGGCCTCCATCAACGCCTTGGCAAAGAGGCCGATCCCCTCCTTGGCGCTCCCCTCATTGTTGGCGCCATAGACCTTGACCCGCTCCATACCGCAGCTGGGTGATTTGGCACAGAGGATATAGCCGGAGATGAAGTCGAGCTGGCGTGCCTTCTGCTCGCTGAACGCAATCAGCTTTTCAGTGACATCGAAGCTACCATTGCTCGCCTCGGCACGGATCTCGCCGTTGCGCTTGACCAGCCGGATGGCGGCGCGAGGCGCCCCCAGACCGATAGCCATCTCGGGACAGACGGGGTGATAGTCAAAGTGAGCGCCAAGATCCCGTTCGCAGAAGCTGGAGCGCTTGTGGCCCCCGTCGAAACGCACCTCTTGTCCCAGCAGGCAAGCACTGATACCGACTTTAATCTTGTACATGATGGCACTCCTTGTATAAACCTTGATTCAGTTATAGCAGTTATACAAAAAAATGGAAGTTGTATAACTATCGCCGACTGATACGACACAAGGAGAAAAAAGAGATCACTGGAAAACGAAAAAACCCATGGCGAACGCCATGGGTAAAAATCAAGACACTACGGACTACTGGAAGGGGGATTAGAAACTGTATTTCACACCCAGGCTGGAGATGGAGCCTTTCTGCAGATCCCAGCTGCGATAGGTGTAGTCGGCAGTCAGCGCCCAGTTCTGGTTGAGCTTGTAAGCACCGCCTACCTTGAAGTCATGCATATCATCGGTCATGTTGGCGTAACGGTAAGCCGTGGAAAGCTCGATGTCGCCGATGTCGTAGCGCAGACCCACTTCACCGTACATGCTGCCACTATCCTTGCGAGCCACTTCGTCCCATCCCTTGTTGTTCTTGGCCAGCTCACGCTCAAGTTGATAGCCCATCAAACCGGTTTCGCCATAGAGATTGAGTCCTGTGCTCAGCGGGGTAAAGACACCGATACCCAGGCTGGAGATGGACATGCTGTCATTGCCGTCGTTGCGGGAGGTGAATTCGGTTCCGGCACGACCGTAGAAGTTGGAGCCAAAGCTCTTTGAGAGGTCCAGGCTCAGACCACCAAAATCACGGGTACCTTTGCTGGCAGCATCACGGGGAAATGCAGCGCTGTCTTGGCTAAGGTAATCAGACTTGGTGTGCGCCCAGGTCAAACCGCCCTTTGCGTAGCTGAACGCATCCTGTGCCAGAGCGGAAGTAGAGGCGAAACCGGCCAGAACCAGAAGAGATACAGTTGCTTTTTTCATGATGATAACTCCATGTGATTGGGCCCGTTGCTAGCGAGCTGGTATGGAGTCATTGTGCGGTCAGCATCCCGGCTTGCCGAGCGGCAAGCTGTTGCAAAACCATGTCAGATGTAAGCAGATATTTCCCGAGATGTCAGGGGTAACAAATTGCCGGCCCAATCGGTTTGCATGGGCCGGACAACACCAAATCAGCGGAAGACCACCTCATCAATTTCGACCCTGACCAAGGGCTGCCCGGTCAATCCGGCAGGACGGGGGATCTCGAGGGCCAACGACGGACGGACTTGCCCCTTGCGCAGATAGGTCTCCGGCAGGCGGTTCTCGGCAACCCAGAAACGGGCCTCCTGACGGCTCAGCTGCACTCCGTCAGCACTGAACAGGGTCACCATGCCACGCACCCCGACCACATTGCGGGTGCCGGTATTGCTCACCATAAAGGTCAGCACCAGCGGGTCAGATCCCTCGATCTTGTCCAGCTTGACCACCACACCGTCGCGTGCCATCTGGGCAAGCAGCTCCGGATTGGCCTTGGCCTGATCGGTCAGCACCGGAGCAGCAACGGCCACCACGGCCCCAGCCTTCCCATCAGCAGCCACGCCCTGTACGGACTCGGCCGGTTTGACCACCAGATACTCCCAGGTAAAGTCATCGTTGAGCTGAACCTGCCGACCATCGGGCAGCGTCACCTGAGAAAGAGGGGCTGCCTGCGCCAACACGGGGGAGAGGCACAGGGCAATCAGCAGACGGGAGAAGGGTTTCATAGGGCGAAGCTCGGCAACAGGTGAAAGGGCGACAGTATAAACAGTCCCGCCACCCCTTGCCTATGACAGCACTCACGTTCTGGCTCCGGCGTCGCTTGCCCACGGGCTAGATGGCAAGATCGTGCCGCTCTTTGTGCGCCATATCCAGAGTCACCAGATCGAACTCGGTCCTCTTGAGGGCAGAGAGAATATCCGATTGCATATCAAAGGCCTGAGCACGCTGATGCTCGGGCAGACGCACCCGGGCCAGGGTGGTGGAGCAGTCGCACAGGGTATGGAAAAAGACCTGCGCCTCATCCAGCCCCATGTCGGCCAGCATCTGTTCGGCCTGATCCACCATTCGTAGATAACGTTGCTTCAACTGCCGTGGATTGGTGAAGCGATTGCTGAGGCAACCGTTGCTCCCTTTGCCCCAACGACCGAGCTGACGCTTGTTGAAGCCATAGCGAAAATCACGGCTCATCACCCCGTTATCGGCAAAAAACCAGATGGTGTTGGCAGGCAGTGAGCCGAACTGGGCAAGATAGTCATCACGCTCCTCCACCGCGGCCGGAACCAGCAACGGCAGATGAGCCCATTCCGGACGAGCCTGCACATACTCACCAATGCGGCGAACCGGATCGATCAACCCCTCCATATTCGGCAGGCGATCGCAAAAGATGATTTCGTCACTCTTGATGACCCAGTGATCGATGCCATAACGCTGGCAATAACGGCGGGCTCGGGCCACTTCGCTGCGGCTGCGGGTCGGATTATCGAGGGTAATTGCGTGGATTTTCACACCGGCAGCACGGCACAAATCGATGCTGTAACAGGATTCCAACCGCCCCGAAAAAGAGACTATCAGCTCGTCAAAATTTGCCAGTCGCTCAATCAGCTGCAGCTCCCTAGCTTGAAAAGAGTGATCATATCCCTGATTCAAGACAACAACATTGGCATCCATTAAACAGCTCCGGATGATAAACAGGTGGCTTATTGTGCGGGAAATAAGCTGAATAGGCCCTTACAGTGTCAGGTTAAAATTAAAACTTGATGATTATTTCCCGTGATTCATCCATAAAATCAATACCTTGAGCGTCATACACTCGCAATCTGGCCTGATGTACCCGATGGGCTCGCAAAAAGCCCTGCGCCTGATCCAGCGAGGTGAAGGTCAGGTGCTCCCCCTCGCTGTCGGTCAGACAGAGGTACTCCCCTTCCGCCTCGATACAGAGCTGATAACCACTGCCATCCTTGCAGGCGATGATCAGGGTCGCCTCGGGATAATGACTGAGCCAATTGCGAAACCGGCCATGCTCCATAGTGCTCCTGAAGGGGCATCACCCCTTGCCGGTGGCGGGCAAACAGCCCAGCTCACCCAGTTGCTGACGACAACTCGCCGCGTCGGTAAAAACGATCCCCCTGATACCGAGGGCCTCGGCGGCCGCGATGTTGGCAGGACTGTCATCGATGAAGATGCACTCTGCCGGTTTCAGATCGAACGACACCAGCAGATAGCGGTAGATATTCGGCTCCGGCTTCATCATCCGCACCCGCGCCGAGACCACCTTGCCGCTGAAGAAGCGCCAGAAATCCTGATGCTGCTCCAACCAGTCGATGCTGGCATGACCCATGTTGGAGAGGGCATACAGAGTGTGCCCCGCCCCGTGCAGCTCGGCTATCAGGGTTAGCATAGCGGGATCTGGCAGCAGGGAAGCGGGAACTGCCTGTAAAATGGCCAGATTCTGTGCCGCCGAGAGGCCTGTGCGCGCTTGCGCTTCCCGGGCCATGGTGTGGAGCGACATGGTGCCTCTGTCTACCTCCAGCCAGTCCGGGTGGTTAAAGAGCCGCTCGGCCAACTGTTCGGCCCCTTGCGGGCCACGCACGGAACGCACTATGTCTACCGGATCCCAGCTCACCACCACCCGTCCCAGATCGAAAATAATCGCCATCGTCTTTACCTCCCCCACTGGGTGTCAGTCATCAAAACAGAGTCAATAGAACATCGCTCATACGCCATTTTCTTAACCGGATACCCTGCCCCCATCCCCGCCCGCGGGCAAGTTTTACTTGCATCAGACCGGCAAATCCCTTAATGGTTATGACGTTACTTCAAGGACACACCTATGCACGCACCATTCTTCTTTGCTTTCTCGTTTATCCGGCCCGCTTGAGGGAAGGCCTGTCGTCGTGTGAACAGAAAGCAAAGACGAATCGAGCCTCCCCTAGCGGAGGCTTTTTTTTGCATTAATATCAATCGATTACTTGGATAGGGAACAATCATGGCAACGCTCGACGAGATCAGACAAGACATCACCCGGTTGGATCAGGAGCTGCTTGCCCTGCTGGCGAAACGCAAGACCCTCAGCATCGAGGTCGCCCGTGCCAAGCAAGCCAACCCGCGTCCCATCCGTGACCACCAGAGGGAGCAGGAGCTGCTGGTCGCCCTGATCCAGAAAGGGCGCGTGCTGGGGCTGGATGCCCAGTACATCACCCGTATCTATCACACCATCATCGAAGACTCAGTGCTCTCCCAGCAGGCCTATCTGCAGAGCCTGCTCAACCCGGAGCAGCAGGAGCCGATGACCAGCGTCGCCTATCTTGGGCCGCGCGGTTCCTACTCCAGCCTGGCCGCCCGCAAATATCTGGCGCGCTACAAGGATCAGGTGATCGAAGTAAACTGCCAGAACTTCCGTGAAGTACTGGATGCGGTGGAGTCGGGTCGCGCCGCCTTCGGCGTGCTGCCCATCGAAAACACCAGCTCTGGCTCTATCAACGAAGTCTATGACGTGATGCAACACACCAGCCTCTCCATCGTCGGCGAGCTCACCTACCCCATCGAGCACTGCATCCTCACCGCCGTGCCGACCGAGCTGAGTCGCATCAAAACCTTCTATGCCCACCCGCAGGTGTTCCAGCAGTGCTCCCACTATCTGAGCAAATTGGAAGGGGCACGCCACGAGATCTGCGACTCCTCCTCCAGTGCCATGATGAAGGTGAAAGAACTGGCCAGCCCGGAGGCCGCCGCCATCGGCAGCGCCGCCGGTGGTGAACTGTATGGCTTGGACGTGCTGGCCGAGCAGCTCGCCAACCAGAAAGAGAACTACAGCCGCTTCATCGTGGTGGCGCGCAAGCCCATCGACGTGGCGCCGCAGATCCCGGCCAAGACCACCCTCATCATGTCCACCTCCCAGAAGCCGGGTTCGCTGGTCGAGGCGCTGCTGGTACTGCGCAACCACGAGATCAACATGACCAAGCTCGAATCCCGTCCGGTGCAGGGCAACCCGTGGGAAGAGATGTTCTACCTCGATGTCTCCGCCAACCTGCAGACCCCGGCGATGCAGGCCGCACTGGTGGAGCTGACCAAGATCACCCGCTATATCAAGGTGCTTGGCTGCTACCCGAGCGAGGATGTGAAACCCACCGCAGTGCCGCCGGTGCTGATGGGGAGCTAACCAGCCCACAACGACAAAAGGCGAGCACCCTGCTCGCCTTTTGTTTTGATGCCGGTTTTCACGGCAAGCCCATCAACTCAGAACTGACCGGCCATCAGCTGGTTGATGTTGTAGAGGGCGCGGGTATCGAGCTCCATCTCGGTGGCATAGGTATTGCCGCGCGGATAAGAAGCAACCACCCGGGCACCACGCACCACACCGGCGACCGACACATCCAGCGAGTTGGAGGTCTGGGTCAGGTCACGATAGCTGCTCTGGCCGCGCACCTGCTGACCATTGAGCTGCTCGGCCAGCTCGCGATATGCATCCATTTTGGAAGCGCGAATGGCTTGCAGCATCTTCTCCGACTGGGAGGGGCCGGGCTGGATGTCGATCACCGCATAGCCCACCGCCTTGAGCACCGGAAAATCATCGGGTTTGCCACCCTGGGTGTAATCCACCACCCGGTTACCGCTGCAACCGGCGAGCAAGAGTGCCAACAGGCAACCAAACAGGATCTTCATGACTCGCTCCTCACGGGGTCAGGTTTACCAGATGACCGCCCGGCCTCGCCTGACTGTCACGCATCAGATAACCGCGATTGATCGATGCTCGACCAAACGAGTTGTTGGCACCGAACAGATATTTTTGCGGGATCAGACTCTGGGCAGTGGTCTCCACCATCTTGGTGCGCATGTCGATAACGCGGGCATTGACCAGAATTCCCTTGCTGTTGCGGCTGAAGGTGCCGACCAGAATGCGGGAGATCGGTAAACGGGAAGAGAGCTCCTTGTAGTTGCGGCTCAGCACGAAATCCCCCTGCGGCGTCACCTTGATGCTACCGGTCAGCTTGAAGTCCACCACCACCTCGCCGCGGCGGTTGAGCTCGTAGATAAAGCTCTCCTCAATCTGCTGCCCCATCCAGTTGGTATCCTGTAGGGTGTCGAGATCGACGAAAGAGGCCACCGCGATGGGTTCGGTCAGAGTGGTCAGCGATTTGCGCTCCATCAGCTGATCGGTCATGCGCGCCACCAGCCAGTTGAGCTCCATCCCCTGCGCCGCCTGGCGGGGGTCACCCTGATCCCGATTGATAGGGTCGGAGCCACACCCGGTCAATGCCAGGGCAAGCGCCAACGCCGTGATGAGTTTGTTCATGGATACCTTTCCTGCATCTGCACCTGACTTATTATCGGACGCGCCGGACAAAGCTTGAGCCGGGAATGAGGCATGATTCTTGCTTTTTAATGGACAGCGCCAACGTGCGCTGCCACTTGGAACGCGTTGTGATCCATGTCGGCCAGCAGATGCCATTGCCTCAAAATGGCTCGGCTGCCCGCCAACTCAAGGTATCTGCTATGAAATTACCGCTGCTGTTGACCCTGCTGCTAGCCAGCCTGAGCGCCCGCGCCGAGCTTATCGAAGCGCAGGGCAGCGCCGCCATTCTGGGGGGTGATGAGGTCTATGCCCGCGAGCAGGCGACCCGCGACGCCCTGCGTCAGGCGCTGCTGGCCAGCGGCGCGGCCGTTTCCAGCGTCCAGCGTCTGGAAAATGGCAGCCTTCGCTCCGAGCAGATCCAGATCCGCTCCGGCGGCGACATTCGCCAGTATCGGCTCAAGCGGGAAGAGGTGCGCAACGGCCGCATGTATATCACGCTAGTAGCCGACATTCAGGCCGAGCGCCAGATCTGCCAGACCCAGCACTTCGCCAAGGATTTGACACTGGTGAGGCTGCGGATGCGCTATCCGGACCAAGCCAGCTACGGCGCCATGGACGACATGCCGGAAAACCTCTCGCGACGGCTGTTCGAGACTCTCGCCAACGCGCCGCAAGGGGTCGCGGTGCGCCAGTGGCTGGATGAAAACCTGCGCATCGACCCGCTTCACCTGCAACAGGGGGATCGCAGTGCCCTCGAAGAGATCAAGGCGCTCAGCCTGCGTACCGACAGCCAGTATCTGGTGCTCGGCAGCATCGACGATCTCTCCATCGAGCCGCAGGGCAACCAGCTGACCAGCTGGTATGAGGATCCCGTACGCAACTTTCGCATGCAGCTCTACCTGTTTGACGGCATCAACGGCAGCCTGGTCAACCGCAAGGTCTACGAAGGGCGCGCTACCTGGACCTTTGGCAAGCGGGAACAGGTGGGCAGCAGCAGCGGCCAGTTCTGGCAGTCAAGTTATGGCCAGGAGGTCAACTACCAGTTGCAACAGGCGGCTCAGGATCTGGTAGCCCAGCTCACCTGCGCCCCGGTCACCGCCCGGGTGGTCGGCCAGAACGAACGCGGCCCCTACATCAATCTGGGGCGGCGCAACGGCATCAAGCTTGGCGATCAGTTCCGCATCCAGCACAACGCCGACTTCATCGACCCCTACGGCAAATCGCGCATGATGCGCAATCCGGCCGACGGTCTGTTCGAGGTGGTGCAGGTATTCGACGATGGCGCCATCATCAGCAGCCAGAACAAATATACGCCGTTTAACATCCAGAATGGGGATTTGGCTGTATTGGAATAGGTGCCAGAGAGTTACCGGCGCTTACGGCATCTCCCGAGTTTCCCGTTGTTATGGTTCACCAGTGGATTGGTATCGGTCAGTTTCCCAACACCTGACGCAACCTCTCCTGCGCAACGCCCACCAGCAGGTCGGGCTGGAACTTGGAGATAAAGCGATCACAACCCACCTTCTTGACCATGGCTTCGTTGAAGTTGCCGCTCAGGGAGGTATTGAGGGTAATAAAGAGATCGGACATGCGCGGATCACTGCGCACCTCGTGGGTCAGCCGGTAGCCGTCCATCTCAGGCATCTCGGCATCGGTGATCATCAGCAGGATCTCGTTGGTCACCTTCTTGCCAGCATCGCACCACCCCTTGAGCAGGGTCAGCGCCTGCAAGCCATCCTGACACTCGATAACCTCGAGTCCCAGCTGGCCAAGAGTCTCACGCACCTGGGTGCGGGCGGTGCTGGAATCATCGACGATCAGCACCTTGCGGCCGTGCATCTCGGGCAGGATCTCCCGATCCAGCACCTCTTCGGAGATGCGGATGTCATAGGTGATGATCTCAGCCAACACCTTCTCCACATCAATGATCTCGACAATCTGATCGACGCCATCTTCCGGAATGCGGGTGATGGCGGTGAGGTAATTGGCGCGCCCGGCGGAGCGCGGCGGCGGCAGTATATCCTTCCAGGTCATGTTGACGATGTTGGCCACCTGCCCCACCAGAAAGCCCTGAATGGTACGGTTGTACTCGGTGATGATGAGGTTGGATTCACTGTCGATGGGCATGGGGCGCATACCGATGGCGCTGCGCAGGTTGATCACCGGGATCGAGGTACCGCGGATATTGGCCACCCCACTGATATTGTGATGGGAGCCCGGCATCTTGCTCAGATGGGGCAACTTGACCACTTCCCGAACCTTGAAGACGTTGATGGCGAACATCTGGCGGGTGCCGAGACGAAACATCAACAACTCGAGGCGGTTTTCACCCACCAGTTGAGTTCGTTGATCAACGGAATCCAATATACTCGCCATACGCTGATATCCATCTGATTATTAATCGACTCTATTATAGAGGCTGCCCGCCAGGAAAGGCAGGCGCATTTTCAACCAGAGCAACCACCCAGATAAAAAAAGTGAGGCCGAAGCCTCACTTATCTCATTGATTTCAAAATCAATAACTACATACAGACTTCCAGCTGCCATCGGTGGCCTTGGGTTCACTGCTGGTCCACCAGTTGGCCTGCCACACCACCTTGTTGTGAGTGATGCGATCGCCAGCGTTGGCATGATCCCCTTGCGGCCAGGTCGGGTAAGCCTTGTAGGCCGCCGGATTGATGTTCTGGCTGCTGCAGGTCGCACCGCCCTCACCACCGCCCGAACCCAGTACGGCCTCCGGCAGGGTCGGGAACTCGGCCTTGAGACCCGCAGTCTGGCTGCCGCTGATGATGCGGATGCCACTCGGCACACCGGCTGCCGGCAGATAGTAGGTCATCGCCACTTCCACATCGCTGCCCGGCGTCCAGGCTTTCCAGGTCGGCAGCGTCAGAGCCACCTTGTGGAAATCCTTCTCGTTGGCAATCCCGTCAGAGTTCTGGTTGCCACCGCTCTCCACCACTTTCAGCCCCACCCCGCTCTGGTCAGTGATGGTGTCGGAGGTAGAGGTAGGCACCAGGAACTCGATGCGAGTACCGCCCGGAATGGTCTGGGTCGAGTTGTTGGTAAGCTTCAGGGTCGGATTGATCGGGTAGTTGGAATCCCCCTCCTTGAAGCCGGAGAGGCTCACCGCGATGTCGAGCTGGGCGGTTGGCGCCGCCAGATCGTTCTGCTTGGTGTTGTACTTGGTCGCCTTGGCAAACTTCTCGTAGGCGAGCGTGGTCAGCGTGCTGCCCATGCCGTACTCGTTCTTGGCCGGATCGAAGGCGTAGTCACCCGCCATCTCCCAGAACATGACCCCGCCCAGGCCCCGCTTGATGATGTAGTCAAGCTTGTGGCCCATGGACTCTTCATCTTCGGTGGAGAGGAACACCTTCTTCTCTTCGTTCCACAACCAGGGCGCCTGCGCCTTGTCATCGTAGTAACGCACGTACTTGCCCTGCATCACGTGGGCCGGGTTGTTGGGATCCAGCCCCCAGGCCTGGCCGTAGCTCGGCATGGTGGTGATACCCAGGCTGGCGGCGTTCTCCAGGTTCTTGGCATGCCACATGGGCACGGCGCCACCGCCGATCTCCTTGCCGTTCTTGTCGAGATCGTGCCAGATGTTGTCGATGCCGACCGCCCCGTTGCCGCACGGAATGGTGCTGCCACCGGTGCCCGGCTGACAATCGCTCTGGCTCGGCAGGGCTGCCTTGCCGGCTAGGCCGTGGGTGCCACCGCTGACCCCTTGCCAGCCGCGGGTGTAGTAAGGCACGCCCACGTTGATCTTGCCGGCCGCCAGGGCGCCACGGAAGTAGTGGGCAGACCAGGCCGCGTTGAGGTAGCCGATACCGCCAAACTGGCTCTGGGTATAGACGCCCCAGTGGGCAAGTTCGGCATCCGCCTTGTTGTCAAACAGGGCGGCGTTGTGACCGACGAAGTTGTTCCAAGCGCCGTGGAAGTCGTAAGTCATCAGGTTGACGTAGTCGAGGTACTGGGTGACCTGGAAGTTCTCCATGCCGCGCAGCAGGTAGGCCGAGGCCGGCGAGGCGATGGTCAGCATGTACTTGCGACCATCCTCGCTGCCGGCGCTGTCGAGCTTGCTGCGCAGGGTCTGCATCAGCACCTTGTAGTTGGCAAACAGCTTGCCACGGCACTGGTTGGAGAGCGGGAAGTCGTTGGGGTTACCCGCATCCTTCATGGAGGTGGGGTATTCGTAGTCGACGTCGACCCCGTCAAAGCCGTACTGACGGATGAAGCTCACCGCCGAGTTGGCAAAGGCGTTGATGCCGTCATTGTTGACCGAGCAGTCACCCTTGGTGGTAGCGGTATAGAAGCCGCGGGTATCGGCCCAGCCCCCCACCGAGATCAGGGTCTTCACGTCCGGATACTGCTTCTTGTACTTCGACAGCAGGTTGAAGTGGCCCTTGTAGGCAAACTCCGGATCCATCTCGGCACCCGGCACGCCGTCCCAGGTCATCTTGGTCGCCGAGTCGTCCACCTTGATGGTGTGGCTCTGCTCGTCCACCGCCGCGAAGGCATAGTTGATGTGGGTGATCTTGTCCCAGGGAATGTCGCTCACCAGATAGGAGGGCAAGCCGTTCTTGCCGGTACGCCAGGAGGTGAAATAACCGATGACCCGACGGGCGTGGTCATCCCCCATGCACTCGTAGCCGTCCGGGCGGTAGATCTGGCGAATGTCGCAGGAGAGGTTGCCGCCGGTGGGCGGCAGGGCTGCCTCTTCCACCTGTACGTCGACCTGGCTCGATTCGCCGCTCAGGTTCTCCTTGTCGGTCGCCACCAGCTTGAGGCCGGCCAGCCCCTTGCTCTGGGGCGTCCAGTTCACCTGCCAGGGGGCACTGGTGTCTTCGCCCACCTTCTTGCCATCGACGAACAGCTCGACCTTGGCGACGTCGTTGTTGGCATCGGTGACGTTGCCGCTCACCGCCACGCTGCGACCCAGGGTCACCTTGGCGCCGCTGGCCGGACTGCTGATGCTCACCTTGGGCGCCTCCGGCGCCACCACGGCGGCGACGTTGAAGCTCGAATCCGCCTCGCTCAGCACCTTGCCATCTTTATCCAGTGCCCGTGCCTTGAGGGCATGGGCGCCGACACCGGCGGCACTCCAGCTGCCGTTCCAGGGCGAGGCGCTCGCCGTGGCGACCAGCTTGCCGTTGATGAGGTATTCCACCCGAACCAGCGCCGTCACCGGGCCGCTCAGGGTCACCGCCAGCGCGACGCTGGCCCCCTCGTTGAAACTGGCGCCGGCAGCTGGCGAGCTGACGGCTACGCCGAGTGCCGGTGGCGGCACGTCCCCGCCATACAGCTTCCAGGCATCGGCCCAGACCACACCCACTCCGGGAGCGTAGTGATAGGGCGAGGCCCCGCACCAGCCGGAGTAGGGAAATTCTTTGCACTCATAGAGATTGCCGACGTTGCTGACGATGTCGCCGGCCTTGTAGGCAGTACCGGCCTGATAGGCGGGATAGGCGGCCTGTGCCCAGGCGGGCATGGCAGCCAAAGCCACCAGCATGGCAAGCCTGCTGGGCCTTAGGGTCTGTTGCATATTGTTATCTTCCTTGTTTTGTCTTGGCATTGGTCACCAAGGCAAAGAACAAGCGCAACCTGCGTGATGGGTGCAGACAACTGGCAATGGACCTGCCACAAACGTCACCCTCACCCTGGGAAGCCCCGCTATCTGGATCGCACGCTCTGAAGACCGGAGGCATTGCGTCCCGGCATCTCGACCGGTTTGCCCTTTACCTGGGTTCCGTGAGGAACAAGCCGAGTATAGGAATCAACCAGCTGAGTCTCAATCTTCATTCTCGAAGAAAAATATGTGGTTGCCGGCAGGATCACACTTTCTCACCGACGCACTTGATAGGTCTTTTATCAGTAACTTCAAGATGTTAGCCAAGTCAAAAAAAGCTGCTTTGCGCTCGTTTGTATCCCTGGAATGTGCGTTGGCTCACTGGTACGACATGCCAGAAATGTGACAATGCGCGCCCTTGGTCAACGAGCCAAGGCTATGGAATCACTGGCAAAAATAAAAAAGGAACACCTATGAAAGGTACTCGTACCCTGCTGTCGCTGGCCGTGGGGCTGGCACTTGCATCCTCAGGCGCCCATGCGGCATTTGTCTGCCCGTCCGATCCGGCTCAACTCACCCCCATCCCGGCCATTCAGGGCACAGGTTCCGGCAGGGCGCTGGCCACCCAGACCGTGACCGACAAGAACGGCAATGTGACCGGTAAAATCAGCACGGGCACCTTCAATGTTCGCGGTATCGTGACGGCGCTGGGCCAAAGTCTGACCAAGGGGTTCTATCTGACCGACCCGGTGGGTGATGGCAATCCGGCCACCTCTGACGGCATCTTTGTCTATCTGAACGACAGGGAGTTTGCGACCAACTATGCCGACATCAAACCGGGGGCAGAACTCTGCCTCGAAGCCAAAGTCGAGGAGTATTACGGCGGCACTCAGCTTAAGCCCACCTTCGAATCCAGCAAAGCCCGCCTGCAGGTCACAGCGCAAGGACTGGCGGTGCCGACCAGCGTACTGCAGGTCAATGAAGGGGAGACGCTGGCGCAAGCGCTCAATCGCCACGAAGGGATGCGGGTACGTCTCGACAGCAGCAGTGACCTGCACCTGACCCGCAATTACGGCTTCGACTACAAGGTCTATCGCAACAACCTAGAGCTGGCCCACAAAACCCCGCTGATCAAACCGACCCAGCTCCATGTCGCCAGCAGTGCGGACGCTGTCGCGCTGGCTACCAAAAATGGCAGCAACCGTCTGGTGGTCGAGTCTGATTACAAAGCGCCGGATGGCGTACTGCCCTGGTTCCCGGGCTGGGATGCCGATCAGGGCTATCTGCGTATCGGTGATCAACTGACCGGGCTGGAGGGGGTGATCGTCTATAACAAGGATGCCTTCCGTCTGGTGGTACCGAGCGACGTCACCCTGGCTGCCGGTGCTCTGCTGCGCAGCTCTGAAGAGGATCGTCAAGACGCGCCGGCTCGCCTCTCTGGCAGCGATCTGCGGATCGGCAGCTTCAACGTGCTCAACTACTTCACCAGTCACTCCAGCATCGGCGGTGCACTCAATATCCTGTGCAAGGATCAGGCGGATGCCGACAACGCCAAAGGTTGCAACCGGGGTGCCAAGAGCCAGCCCGAGTTCGAGAAGCAGCGCACCAAGATCGTCAATGCCATCACCGCAATGGATGCCGATCTGCTCGGCCTGATGGAGATGGAGAACAACGGCTTCGAGGATAACTCTGCCCTCCACAATCTGGTGACCCGCCTCAACGAACAGCAAAAGGATGCGAGCAAACACTACGCCTATGTGCGTCTGCCGGTCACTGCTCTTACCGATGGCAAGTTCTTCGGCGGTGACGCCATCATGGTGGCGATGATCTACCGTCCTGCCCTGCTCACCCCCAGCGGAGATGCCAGCGTCATCAAGCTGCCGGAGCAGCGCTACACCACAGGTGGTGTGGCCAAGACAGCCGGTCAGCGCGATTCTCTGGTTCAGACCTTCACCCTCGCCAAGAGCAAGGAGCCGCTGACGCTAGTGGTCAACCACCTCAAATCCAAGGGGTCAGGCTGCTACGAAAATGGCGATGGCAAGACAGAACCGGCCGACCTGCAGGGCAAGTGCACCGAGTTCCGGGTCTCTGCCGCCAAGGTGCTGGGTGAGGCGGTCAGCAAACTGCCGGGCCAGGTGCTGCTGGTGGGCGACTTCAACTCCTACGCCAAGGAAGATCCGATCCGGGTGCTGACCGACTACAACCCGGCCACCAGCGAGCGGAAGATCGTATCGGCCTCCCACACCTTTATCGGTGAGCAGCCCTATGAACAGCTCGGTCGCGAAGTGACTCGCAGCTACGGCCTGATCGATCTCAACGTCAAATTCAACAAGGAGAAAGCCATCTCCTACAGCTACGACGGGGAGCTGGGCACCCTGGACTACGCCCTCGCCAACCCGGCGCTGGCCAGCAAGGTGGCAGGTGTCGCCGACTGGCACATCAACTCCTTCGAGAGCTCCCTGTTCGAATACGGCAGCCAGTACACCGGCACATTGCTCAAGTCTGACAACCCCTTCAGTGCCTCCGACCATGATCCCATCATCGTCGACCTGAGACTGGAGAGCGATGCCACCAAACCGGACACCTCCTCAGGCGGTGGTGCGCTGGGACTCGGCCTGCTAGCCCTGTTGCCACTGGCCTGGCGACGTCGCCGTTAACCACAGGCGCATTTGAATAGTGCAAGCAAAGCCCGCGACTCTCGCGGGCTTTTTCATTCAGGTCATTGGATTTACAAATGAAAGGCGCGGACGTATGGAGAAAATAAATGATGGAGAAAACAAAAAGGCCACCGCGATGCGGTGGCCTTATTGCTTCTTGTAACAAGAATTTGGTGGAGCTACGCGGGATCGAACCGCGGACCTCTTGCATGCCATGCAAGCGCTCTCCCAGCTGAGCTATAACCCCAACTCACCTCGGTGCTGACGAAGTTATCTCCGGCAACGGAGGCGCATGATAGGCATCACCCGCTTTGCTGTCAACCCTAAAATAACCGCGACTGATTCGTTTAGTCAAAATTGCAGCAGTTCGCTGTTTTTACCAGCAAGGCACGTGCTATCTCTCTGTTTTATGTCACAAATTGGCTCAAGCACCTATAAAGGAGAGGCCGTGCAGCGAGCCTCTTTCCCCTTGCAACGCCCCCGCTCTCAGACCTCTCTATGGTGGCTGGTAATCAGCTTCTCCCCCGTCACCTCGGGAAAGCCTTTCCATAAAGGGCATTGCATTTGAAAACCCTTTCCATGATTTTTGTAAATTTACAACATAGAAAGTTGATCTGGCTCACAAATGACCATAGGATCAAACCGTGACCTAGGTCACATACCATAACCATAAATGACAGAGCGATGAGGTAAACCATGTTTGAGAATCTGGCAGTCCTGTTCCACCTGCGCGGTGCAACCACCAAGAACGGCGTTGTAGAGAAAGATGCCTATGCCCCCTCCACCCGTGAATACTACTTCCGCTACGGCAAATAATTGCTGAAAGCCTTTCACGGAAAATGTAATAAAACAACAACACACATCATCACACAGCCCTTTCGAGGCGCTGTCCTGTCCGGGCCAGATGTTCCACGGCCAAACCTGAACTCCACCAAACAAGAATGGGGCCCGCAGGCCCCATCTTTTATTGCATCGGCTCATTGCAGGATCTCGGCCTGATCCAGGTATGACACCATGAAATCCCCTTGCCGGGAGCGCTGGCTTGGATAACACCAGCATCCGGGAAGCTGGCTATGATGCTTGCCATCCTTGTTCAACAGCCAAATGCCGTCGATTAGGTACTGCATGAAGGGACAGCATGACGACGGACAGAGATTTAAAAAGAGCAAGCGAAGTTGAGCAAGCCCTCATCCTGGCGATACCGACCCGCTGGCCTGTCTCGCCAACAGCGGGATGCTCGCCTCTTGGGCAACCTGAAAATATTCGGCCGCAGACTTTCCAGCAGTGTAATTACAACAGCGGAAAGGTTACCACGAATCAGGTTCACACCTTATCAGAGAGCAGTGCAGCCATCACTTGGGGAGAGCCTTCATGCCGGCACCACAAGTCGGCCTGACCGGATACAAGACAGAGCAGAAAAAGAGGGATTGGCAGAGCAACCAATGTTCAGCGCCGCGGGTTGCAAAAGCGGGGCATGACCAGCATGCCCCGCCACAACTCAAGCCTTATTTACAGCTGGCGGCCCCCACATCCTGCCAGACGTCGTGTTTGCCGGGCTCGTTGCCCTTGGTCCAGTATTGCGCTTTCCATTGACGGCCATTATGGGTGGTGATCTCGCCACCGTTGTAAGCTACATTGGCATCCCAACCCAGTTGCACCTTGCTCACCAGCAACCACTGATCCGCGGTACGGCTCGGTTCGTTGCCCTGAGTCCAGTACTTGGCCTGCCACACCAGCTGGTTGTGGCTCACCTTGTCACCGCCGTTGTAGACCTTGCTCGCCTGCCAGGCAGGCCAGTTGGCGGCATCCGGATCAGTGGCCGAGCAACCGCCACCACCGCTGACCGGCTTGACCGTCAGACGGGTGGCGGCACTGGCATCCAGCGCGCCGTCGGAGACGGTGAGGCTCAGGTCATAGGCGGTATCGCTGGTAACGTTCGGACCGGTGACCACCAGGGTGGCACTGTTCTGACCGCTGGCGGTGAGGCCGGCCGGTACCGTCCACTGATAGGTGAGCGGATCACCGTTCGGGTCAGATGCGGTCGCCTTGAGGGTCACCTGCTTGCCGGATTCCACGGAAGCGGTAGCCGGCAGGCTAACCAGTGGCGGCAGGTTGGGCTGCGGCGCCTTGTTGGTGACCACCACCTGATCCTTGGCACTCAACTGCTGGTCATCGGTCACTGTCAGCTCGAACACCAGATTGATGTCGGTGGACACGGCATCGAGTACAACGCGGGCATTGGCCTGAGTGGCATCCAGCAAGGTGGCCTGCGGGCCGGAGACCTGCTTCCAGCTATAGGTGAGGGCGCCATTTTCCGGGTCGTGGGACGCGGAGCCGTTCAGCGTCACCTCGGTCGGGCCGGTGACACTCAGATCGCTGCCCGCGTTGGCCACCGGCGGCTTGTTGGCTGGCGGAGTGGTTCCCTCGCCGTGACCCAGACCCTCGTGCATGGCATTGAGGATGTCGCCGTTGTCGGCATCAATCTCCCAGGAGAAGAGGCCACCCAGCTTGTTGGCCAGCACATACTGCCCCTTGGCCTTGACCGAGCGGTCGTTGTCATAGGTGATGAGATCGCCGGTCGAAGCCTTGAACAGATAGGGAGCCTCGGCCACCTCGTCGTAGCTCTTCTCCCAGCCACTGCCCATACGGTTGTTGACGATGTCGCGGTAATCGACCACGCCATCCTCCCAGGTGCCTTTCACCTTGCCGGTCGCCTTGCCGGTGAAGGGGTTGTTGCCCTGATAGCCGCTCACGCCAGTCCAGCCACGGCCATACATGGCGGCACCAACCACCAGCTTGCCGGGGTCAACCCCCTGCGCCAGCATCAGGTTGACCGCCTTGTCGGTGGTGTACTTGGTGTTGGGATCCCAGCTCGCCGCGTAGAGGTTGGTCTGGTGACCCAGCTCG
Source organism: Aeromonas sp. 600724 (assembly GCF_049175135.1). Lineage (NCBI taxonomy): Bacteria > Pseudomonadati > Pseudomonadota > Gammaproteobacteria > Aeromonadales > Aeromonadaceae > Aeromonas > Aeromonas sp. 600724. Next base: position 135,359 of record NZ_JAAKUM010000005.1, read on the forward strand.
GTATTGCTCCATGCGCCGTTGTAGTCGTAGGTCATCATAAAGATGTGGCTCATGTACTGCTGGGCCGCGCGGTAATCGACATCTTCAATCTTGTCGTAACCGGCGCCGACAGCGGAGGTGAGCTCATACTTGCGACCAGTCTGCGACTCCAGCTCATCGAGCATGGCGCGCAGCTCCTTCATCAGGGTCACATAGGTTGCGCCATCGCTCGGGCTGCCCAGTTTCGGGTTGGCGCCCTGTCCACCCGGATATTCCCAGTCGATATCAACGCCATCGAAGAATTTCCAGGTCTGCAGGAACTCTTTGACTGAGGCGACGAAGGTATCGCGCTTGCTCTTGTCGCCGAGGAAGTAGAAGGGGTCGGAGAGGGTCCAGCCGCCGACGGAGGGGAGGATCTTGAGGTCAGGGTAAGCCTGTTTGAGCGCCATCAGGGCACCGAAGTTACCCTTGTAAGGCTCGTCATAGGCAGTCAGGCCACTTTGCGGCATCTGAACGGCGGCCCAAGGATCGTGGATCGCAACCTTGAAGTCGGCACGACCGGCACACGCACGTTGCAACGCCTGGAAGCTCCCTTCGATCTCCTTGAGGCTATCGTTGAGGCCATCCCCGCCACAGATGGGGGTGAAACCATAGAGGATATGGGTCAGGTTCTGGGCCGGGATCTTGTCCACTGTGAACTTGCGACCATAGACGCCCCACTCCACGTAGTAGGTACCGACCACCTTGCCGGACTTGTTGGCGTAGGGCTTGTTGTTCTCCTGCAACGCGGCCTTTAGCGGCGCCAGGTGGCTGCCATCGGTATCGGCGACCACGATCTCCTTGGCATCAGAGAGAGTACAGCCATCGGCATTGCAGAGGGCCACCTGCATCTGGTAGCGCCCACCTTTGTTCACCTTGAATTTGGCCGTGCCTGCAGCAGCAGAGGGGCCAGACCACACCTCCTTGCCATCAAGCAGCACCCCAGCAGTCTGGCCGACGTCACCGCTCCAGAGGTTCCAGCTCACCTCCACATCGGCGGCATCCTTGACCTTGACCAGATTGTTGTAGGAGGTTGCCGCCTGATCCACTTCAACAATGGCGAACTTGGTGGGACCCCAGCCGATGGTGGGCTTGCCCGGCGCGGCCGCATAAACGGCAGATGAGGCAAGCAGGGAGCCGACCATCATGGCCAGCGATGCGGGTTTTGGACTTAGCATATTGTTTTCCTTTACGTTATGGACAAACGAAAGGGCAACACATCACGACAGGCAACACAAACACGACTACCCCTTGGCAAAGGCAGCCAGCATAACACTGTGGTGGCCCCGCTATCCCAGCTCAACAACGCCTTTAGACCGGAGGCTTTGCGTCCCGACTTTTCAATCGGTTTGCCCTTGTCACAACTTTATTTTCGGCGATAACTAATCGCGAATTAACTCTATGGCAATTTATATAACTAAGCAAACAAGACCATTCCAAACCCGCTACTGACCGTACCTGACGCTGAGCCATGGCCTCATGATTCATCTTTAAAATACAAGGGAGCATTGGCCATTATTAATAGCTACCCAACTGATTAAGCTAAAAATTTCACTAAAACAAAATAAAGCGACAAAAGCTCAACACCTGTGGCACAACACAACAAGAGGTAGCCATACCTCACGGCAACAAGTGAATTCAAAGTCAATTTATTGCATACCAGTATCTTCCTCCCCCCACCCCTTCTTATTCAGACACCACAAACTTGTTTATCTGACCCCCAGAGCACAAACGCACAATCCGGCCAGAATGTAAGCAACTGGATAGACAGACATACGCAGTTGTTTATTTTTATTGGCATTTTTATATAATGCCCGCACGTCCCAGTGGCACAGCTGGATAGCGCGCGCCCCTCCTAAGGGCGAGGTCGCAGGTTCGAATCCTGCCTGGGACGCCACCCATCATCCCCTTTTCGCATTCACTCATCTCTTTGGCGATTCGTTCGACGTCCAGCAGCACTCTGCTTGCACCATCAAAATTCTCACCAAGTCACAAGTAATTGTATTCACGCGGCATTCGGCATCTCTCCTCTCTCTGATAGACTGCTTTTTTTGGCTGAGCCCTACGGCAAAGCCAGCAGCTTCATCTTGCAAAGGAGTGTTGGATGTCCGGATGTTCCTGGTGGGATAGATCCACCGGTTTTGCACTGCTGACCATTGTGCTGTGGGCCTCACTGGCGGCGCTGACGTCACGGGTCACCAGCGTGTCACCACTGGTGCTGGTCGGGCTGGTGCTGTTTTTCTGCGGGGTCGGGGCCTTGCCGTTTTGGCGCCAATGGCGCGCTCGTCCTATTACCTGGCTGGTGACGGTTACGGCATTGCTGCTCTACCATCTGCTGCTCTTTATGAGTTTTCGCCATGCCCCGGTGCTGGAGGCCAACCTCATCAACTACCTCTGGCCGCTCTGCATCATTCTGTTCACCCCGCTGTTGTTGCCCGGCCATCCACTCCATGCCCGTCATCTGCTGGCTGGCGCCTTTGGTCTGGCGGGCTCCATGCTGGTGATGGTCAATGGCGAGCTGCAACTGCAACAGACCTATCTGCCGGGATACCTGTTGGCGCTCGGTGCAGCTGTCGTCTGGGGGGCCTATTCGGTGCTGTCACGCCGTCTGCCACCGGCACCTGCCGTGGTCACTGCGGCAGCCTGCCTGCCCGCTGGTTTGCTGGCTCTGCTGCTCGCCCGTCTGCTGGAGGGGCCCCTGCCGCTCGCGCAGATCCCCACCAGTGACTGGTGGCTGATCATCGGGCTGGCGCTGGGCCCCATGGGGGCGGCCTTTGTGACCTGGTATCTGGCACTGCGAGACGGCGATCCACGCCGGATCGGTGCCCTTGCCTACCTGACACCGCTGCTGAGTACTTTGCTGTTAGTGGCATTGAACGGAGAAGAGCTGACCTCGCGCCATCTGCTGGCCGGTGCACTTATCATGGGAGGCGCCCTGCTCGGTATGCTGGGCCAACGCAACAGAGCTCAGGCATCCCCAGCCAGTTAAGTCGGTAAAATAGGGCCACCTGACCATGCTGTCATAAAAACGCCATCATCCCTGTTTAGGCTCGGGCCACGCTCCCCCATGGTCTGTGCTGACAGGAATTACCCCGTGAAAATCGCCCATTACGCCACCCTATCCTCCCTTGTTTTGTTACTGGTTGCGGGAGGACAGGCGCTGGCCCTCTACCACGGCTGGCAACAGCTTGCCCATGCCAATCAGGCCCAGCATCAGCACGAGACGCTGCAACAACTGGTGACGGTGACCCTGCAAAACAGCCTGCGTGACTACCTCAACAGCGGCGATCCACAGCAACTGACCGCGGCAGAGAAGATCCGCCAGCAAGCGCTCTCCTCGCTGGCCGCTCAGGATGATGCCGTGGCGGCCCCGCTCAGACAGCAACTCAAACAGATGGCGCAGCGCATCGCGCACGACTATCAGGCCGCAGGCAAGCTCTCGGGCAACAGCCAACTGCTGCTGCAAAATGCGGAGAGTGAGCTGGGCAGCCAGGCTATGGCGCTGATCCGCTATGGGGAGCAAGGTGCCAGCACGGAACAATCTGCCGCAGCACAGCAATATCGCCGCGGTGCAACCGAGATCCTGGCGGGCCTGCCGCGCCTCGCCCATTTGCGCCAAAGCTATATGGAACAGGGCAATGAGAAGCTGCTCGAAGGGATCCGCTTCGAGCTGGAGGCACTGCAAAAACAGGCCCAAGCGCTGCAAGCCTTGCCGCTGCTCGGCCTGTATGAAGAGGTGCCCGCCGATGAGTTCACCCTGGGGGAGCCGGTACGCAAGGAGCTGGGAGATCAACCGCGCAGCGAATTACGCTCGCTGCTGGGCCGCTATCCGCAGGAGCTGGCCAACAGCCGCACGGCGCTACAACAGCAACAGGCTGGCCGCCAGACCGTGCAGCAAGACATCATGGCCATGTTGCAAGCGACCAGACAGATGGGGGAACAACTTGCCCACGAGCGGCAAGCCGTCAATCAGGAGCTGGCCACCATCCTCGGCACGCTGGCGCTCTGTCTGGTGGTAGTCGCCCTGCTGTTTGCACTGGTGCAACGACGCTGGCTGCTCGCTCCCTTGTTGCGACTGCGCGGAGCCTTTCTGCAGCTCGATCAGACTGGGCAGGCCGAGCCGTTATCTGCCGGGCGTGATCGCAACGAGCTGGCCGATATCGTTGCCAGCTACAATCGGCTGATCGGTCGCCTGCAGCAGGATCAACAACAGAAAGAGGGGCAGCTGTCTGCGGTATCCCTCAGTCTGAAAGGAATGGTCAGCCAGGTTGACGAGATCCACCACAGCACCCGCACCACCGAGCTGGTAGTCGACGAGAGCGGTCAGATGATGGATGAGCTGAACCAGCTGGCCGGAGAGGTCCATCAGGTCGCCGCCGACATCGCCCGGCATGCCCACCATAACGAACAGGCGATGAGCCAGAGCGAAGATCTGGTGGGCAGCATGCTGCACGCTACTCGTCAGACCGGGCTGGCAATTGACGAGAGCGATGAGGCGCTGGAAGCCCTCACCCGCTCGGTTGCCGATGTGACGGACATTGTCGATGTCATCAGTCATATCGCCCAGCAGACCAACTTGCTGGCCCTCAACGCCGCCATCGAAGCGGCCCGTGCAGGGGAACAGGGGCGCGGCTTTGCCGTGGTCGCCGATGAGGTGCGCCACCTCTCGGCCAATACCCAGCAATCCCTCAACCAGATCACCGAGATTCTGCGGCGTCTGACCCAATCTGGTGAACAGCTTGGCACCGTGCTGAACCGGATCACCAGCGAGTCAAGCCGCCAACGGGCACAAGCCGAGCAGTTGCGCCAGACCACCCAGGCGGTGCGGGAGATCGCCCGCAACACCGCAGTGATCGCCCTGCAGGGCGCCGACAATGCCAAAAGTCAGGAGCACAAGCTGGCCAGTTTTGCCGATTTGATCGCCCGTATTCGTCAGCAGGCCTGTCAGGTAAGCCAACTCTCGGTGCAGGTCTCGTCCCATATCCACCATCAGGCGCAACAGATCCCCCGCATCCTCGGCCAGCAAGGCTGACCCTATTCGCCCCACATCCCCACCAATTCACTTTCCCTCGACCAGAGGGAAAGTTTTTTTGTAGCACAAAATTATATGTTGCCTGCAGGTTAACAGCTTCCCTTCCCCCGTATCTGATGAAAACCCGCACCGGCGCTGGCCACACCTCCAAGAAAACGCTCTCATTACCGTGATACCGGCCATGAGGCTGTTTACGACCTTGCCCATGATTATTTGCACTCGGTCATACTTTTGAAACGTTGAGGGAACTTTTCATTGATATTTCGCACCGCGAACGTACTCTTGGAGTTGTCCGATAGCCAAGAATCGGAACAAAAAAAACAACATGTGATGATCAGGACTGCCAACTACAGATGTGCCAAGACATCCGGGTTTGCAGATAACCAAGAGAAGATTTTTTGCCCTTCGGGGTTTTGATTGCAATGCCAATACCGAGCGGTAGGCCCGATGCCAGCTGCCGGAAAAAAGCTAAGTCCATAAAATCAGGAGCAATAAAAATGGAAAACGTGATCTTCAAGCGCGCCGCTTTGAGTGCCGCTGTGGTAGCCGCTCTGGTCGCCCCCGGCATGGCGTTGGCAGCCCAGGATATGATGAGCCCGGAATATGGCCAGTCCTATGAAACCTTCGTAAAAGACTCCAAACTGACCGGTGGCCTGTTCTACTTCCAGCGTGATCGTCAGCGCATCGATGGTGACCCGACTGCCGCCAAGAAAGAAGGCAAGTACCAGTCCAACCTGAGCCATTCCACCGTCCAGGCAGCTCTCAACTTCAACTCCGGTTATGCCTGGGACACTGTTGGTCTGGATCTGGGCGGCTTCGGTGCCTATGACCTGGCCGTTACCGAAAACCATCCGGTCAACCAGGAGAACGAATTCTCCTTCGCAGGCAACTCCTGGGGCAACAACTACAAAGATGGCTCTCCCGAGGGTGGCTTCAGCCTCTCCAACGCAGCTCTGAAGCTGAAATTCCTGGACGGCGGTGTGACTGCCAAGGGTGGTTACACCCAGCTGTATGTCCCTGGCCAAATCGGTGTTAACTGGTCCTATCAGCCGGGCACCTATCGTGGTGGTCAAGTCGAAGGCAACTTTGGCGGTCTCTACCTGACCTACGCCATCGCTGACGAGTACAAGGCCCCCTGGTACAAAGAGACTCAGGTCTTCTCTCGCGCCAAAGCGTGGATGGATCCGTTCGCTGATGAAAACGTCATCGACTATATCCACGGTATCGCGGCTCGTTACACCTTTGAAAATGGCACTGCCGTGACCGGTTCTTTCGGTCAGTCCGAAGGCTACATGGACAGCTACCACTTCAAACTGGCTCACAAGTTTGACGTACTGGGCGGCCTCGCCACCAGCTACCAGTTCTACGGTTCCGAGACCGAGACCTACACCAAGGGCGGCTCCCAGATTGAAACTTACGACGGCCTGGCATGGCAACAAGCACTGACCGCTGCCTGGAACTACGCCCAATACGGCTTCCGTCTGGAAGGTCTGTGGACCAAGGCTGAAGGTGCGGAAGGCAACTACCTGCCCCGTCTGACCCGTGGCTACGCCAACTCCCAGGGCGCCAACGAAATTTGGTGGGATTCCCGCTCTGACTGGAACGCCAACAACGAAAAAGCACTGTTCTTCGGCGTGACCCGTTCTCTGGATGATCTGGTTGGTGCGCCGGGCTGGGCTGTCGGTGTATCCGGCGCCTACGGTTGGGATATCGAAAATGGCCAAGGCAAGAAAGCAGCCAACGGCGAGGATACCGAGTGGGCCGTCAACTTCGATGTCAGCTATACCGTGCAGGATGGCAAGCTGAAAGGCACCCTGTTCAAACTGCACTACACCGACTACAACAACGACATCAGCCAGGGCGGCGGTTGGACCGATTACCCCAACATCTTCGCCTCCGAGCACGACGTCAAGTTCCACATCATCATGCCGCTTACCTTCATGTAATCAGGCAATACGATGTCAGCAAACCGGGCCACTTGGCCCGGTTTTCTTTTTTCCGGTTGGCAGGCTAACATGCGAGCCGGATAAGGGTTTTATCCACTCACCAGCACGCTTTTGTCAGCAGTCACAAGGACGCCATCATGCCCCGTTTTGTTTTGATCACCGGTTGTTCCTGCGGTATTGGCCTCGCCGCCGCACAGGCGCTGGGGCAGCACGGTTTTACCGTGATCGCCTCGGCGCGCAAGGCGGAAGATGTGGCCCGTCTGCAGCAACAGGGATTGCTGGCAGTACAGCTGGATCTGGCGGATTCTGCCTCCATCGAGCTGGGTGCCAGTGCGGCGCTCCATCTGGCAGGCGGGCGCCTCTATGGCCTGTTCAACAATGGCGCTTATGGCCAACCCGGGGCGCTGGAAGATCTGCCCACCGAAGCGCTCAGGGAGCAGTTCAATACCAACCTGTTTGGCTGGCACCATCTGATCCGTCAGGTGCTGCCGCCGATGCTGGAGGCCAAAGAGGGACGGATAGTGCAGAACAGCTCGGTTCTGGGACTGGTTGCCATGAAGTATCGCGGCGCCTATAACGCCAGCAAGTTTGCGCTGGAAGGTTATAGCGACACTCTGCGCCTCGAACTGGCGGGTAGCGGGGTACATATCAGCCTGATTGAACCGGGCCCCATCGATACCCGTTTTCGTGCCAATGCTCGCAACGCCTTCCTGCGCCACATCGATCCGGCCCAGAGCCGTCATCAGTCGGCCTACCGCCAGACCCTGACGCGGCTGGAAAAAGAGGGGGCCACCAGCGGCTTTACCCTCTCGAGCGAAGCCTGTATCCCTCCGCTGCTCCATGCGCTGACCCACGCCCATCCCAAAGCGCGCTATCCGGTGACCACTCCAACCCGGCTGTTTGCCTTCCTGCGACGGGTATTGCCCACTCGCTGGCTCGATAAACTGCTGGCCAAATCGGCCTGATCCCGTGATGGGCGACAAGCATCCTGCCGCCCGGATTGAGTTAGCTGTATAGCGGCGTAATCCAATCCGCCAACCTGGTTTGCCCCACTCTTCAATAGTGCTCGCCATTGCTGTAGTAGGCGCTCTTGACCAAAGGTATCACCTGCACCACCACATAGGTCTGCTCCCCCAGCACCCGTTTCAAATGGCACGTGATAAGGCGCGCGGCGGCGTCCTGCATCTCCTGCGGCCGCTCGAACCAGTGCAGCTCGACAAACGGAAAACCCGCCTCTGGCTCGCCGTTGCGGATCCAGCTGCTCTCCACCCGCTCCATGGTGACAAACTCCGGCTTGCCGCCGGTCAGCTCGCAAAGTTCGGCCAGCAGCGGGCCGCTCACCTGTTGCAGGGTATCGAGCGTCACGGCGCGAAAACGAAGATGGGGCATGGCAAACCTCTTGGTTATCTGAAATGAGGACTTATCATAAGAGTTATTGTCAGCAAGAGAAGTCACCCGGCGCACATTAAGGATCCCCATGAGATTTCATCGCACCCTCTTTGCCTTCCTGCTCTGCCTGCTGCTACCACTGCACGCCTTTGCCGATCCCGCCTTCTATCGGGTGAGCAAGGGCAACCAGCAACACTGGCTGCTGGGCTCCATCCATGCGGGAAAACCTTCCCTCTATCCTCTGCCCGAGCCGGTGGAGCGTGCCTGGCTGCAGAGTCGCGCACTGGTGATGGAGGTGGACATGAATAGCATCACGCCGGATCAGTGGCAACAGACCGGCTCCCTCACCCGACTGGTGGATGGCAAACCGCTCAAGGATCATCTCCCTGCCGAGCTCTATCAACGCACCCTGATGGCGGGGGCCCGCTATGGCATCGACGAGGCTACCCTCGCCACCCTGCGCCCCTGGTTTGCCGCCATTACCCTGACCCAGGCCGCCATGGCCCGCTCCGACTTCAAGAGTGAACTCGGGATAGACCAGCACTTTGCCGTCCGGGCCGCCAAAGAGGGCAAACCGGTAGTGGGTTTTGAAACCCTGCTGGAGCAGCTCGGTTATCTGGCCAGCGTGGGTGACAACCAGACCCTGATGCTCGCCAGCACCCTGGATGAGCTACCGATGCTGGAGAGTGGTTTCGCCGCCGTGATGAAGGCCTGGCAGCAGGGAGATGAGGCGACGCTTATCAATCTGCTCAAGGAGGAGATGGCTCCCTCTGCGCTACAGAGCTGGATGGAGCAGACCCTGCTGGCCGAGCGCAACCACAACTGGCTGAAGAAATGGTCCACCCTGCCCAACGAGAGCTTTATCGTGGTAGGCGCCCTGCACCTTTATGGCGAACAGGGGTTGCTGGCGTTGCTGGAGCAGCAAGGGTGGCGCATTACCCCGCTCACCACACCGGGCCCTGTGCAGGCTCGGTAGCAAGGAGTCCAGTGAGAACGATCACAGATCGCACTGGTCATTAAACAACCTGCAAGGGAGTTGATCGGGATCATCCTGGACAGGGCAAAGAGGTATTTATCATGCCTGTCATCAACCGGGTGACAGGAGCAATAAAATGGACTTTTGGCTGGACCTGATGTTTGGCAACAGCGTGGGATTGATGTCGATGCTGGTGATTATCGGCACCTTCTTGCTCATCAGCTCTTACGCGGCCTACTTCATCTACAAGGTGATGCACTCGCAACCGCCTCATTCACAGCAACCCCATTCTCAACAACCCAAAGAGGGCAAATAATCCTCTGACCACAGGCGGCAGTTCACACTGACCGCCTGTGCTGTTTTATGGTTCGCGACTGTGATTCCCGGGCCAGGATGCACCAGTGTCCATGCCGGGTGCCCCTTATCCCCTCCCCCTTTCCCCGTTTTCTGTGCCGGTTGCGGCCGTTATAATGGCCCCCACTTTTTCTTATGGGGAGCCTGCCGTGTCTCATAACGACGAACTCTCGCTATTCATGAATGAAGTGGCCGACGTGCGGCCCATTCGCAGCGACAACATCCATCCCCATGCGGCCAAATCCGCCCCGACCGAGGCGCAGCTCGCTCGCCGTCAGGCTGCCACCGCCGAGCAACTCGCCCTCGACCACCTCACCATGGAGGCCATCGAGATGCGCGATCCGCACGAAATCGTCGGCTTCAAGCGTGATGGGGTGCAGGAGGGGGTCTACAAGAAGCTGCGGCTCGGCAAATACGAGCTGCAAGCCAGCCTGGACTTGCACCAGAAAACCCTCAACGAAGCGCGCCAGACGCTGGTGCAGTTCATTGCGGATTGTGAAGTCCGGGATATCCGCTGCCTGCTGATCCTGCACGGCAAGGGGGAGCGCAGCACCCCGCGCGCCCTGCTGAAAAGCTATGTCAGCGCCTGGTTGCCGCAACTGCCCGCCGTCATGGCGATCCACAGCGCCGAGCGTCGCCACGGCGGCAGCGGTGCTCTATACGTGCTGCTGCGCAAAAGCGAACGCAAAAAAGCGGAAAACCGCGAACGGCACCAGAAGCGGCTCGGCTAATCCGCCTCTCGCCCCCACGCCTTTGGCCCGCCTGCATGATGGTGGTCAACGATGCTGCGGCGGTGTTAGCATCGAACGGCCCCGAGCATGCCAGGTACGGGGCGGCATACCATCAGGGACGATAACAAGGACAATCCCATGTCATATCAAAAGCTTGAACAACATCAGCAACAGATCCACCGCTTTAGCCACCTCGCCGCCATCTGCGGCTGGGATCAGGCAGCCATGATGCCGGAAGGGGGCAACGATGCTCGCGCCGAAGCAATGGCCGAACTCGGTCTGCTGATCCACCAGAAGCGCACCGCTCCCGAGCTGGGCGACTGGATTGCCAAGGCCGAGAGCGAACCGCTCGATGAAGTGCAACGTGCCAACCTCGGCGAGATCAAGCGCCAGTGGCAAGATGCCAGCCTGCTGCCCGGTGAGCTGGTCGAAGCGCTGTCGCTCGCTGGCAGCAAGTGCGAGCACGCCTGGCGCAGCCAGCGCAAGAACAACGACTGGGCCGGCTTTGCCCCCAATCTCGAGGAGGTGGTGAAACTCTCCCGTGAAGTGGCGCAGCTGCGGGCCGATGCGCTTGGCGTGCGCCCCTACGACGCCATGCTGGCGCTCTATGAGCCGGGCATGACCAGCGCACGGCTCGATCAGATCTTCGGCGATCTCGCCAGCTGGCTGCCGGCTCTTATCCAGACCGTGAGTGAACAACAAAAGGGCGATGCCCTGCTGCTGCCGCAAGGCCCCTTCCCCATCCCGACCCAGCAGGCGCTCGGTCAGGAGGTAATGGGGCTGCTCGGCTTTGATTTCGCTCACGGCCGCCTCGATGTGAGCAGTCACCCCTTCTGTGGCGGCGTGCCGACCGACGTGCGGATCACCACCCGCTATAACGAGCAGGAGTTTGTCTCCAGCCTGATGGGCATAGTGCACGAAACCGGTCACGCCCGTTACGAGCAGGGGCTGCCGCGTCATCTGCTGGGTCAGCCGGTGGCCGAAGCGCGCTCCATGGCGATCCACGAGAGCCAGAGCCTGTTTTGCGAGATGCAGCTGGGGCATCATCCGGCCTTCCTCGCGCTGCTGGCACCACGCATTCGTCACCACTTCGGCGAGCAGGCGGCGTTTGCGCCGGACAATCTGGCCAAGCTCTACAGCCGGGTCGAGCCGGGCTTTATCCGGGTCGATGCGGACGAGGTGACCTATCCGGCCCACGTTATCCTGCGCTACGAGCTGGAGCGCGATCTGGTGGAAGGGAAGATCGAGGTGGCCGACATCCCCGAACGGTGGGACGCCAAGATGCAGCAGTGGCTGGGGCTCTCCACCAAGGGCAACTACCGCAATGGCTGCATGCAAGATATTCACTGGACCGACGGCTCGTTCGGCTACTTCCCGAGCTACACCCTGGGCGCCATGTATGCCGCCCAACTGCGCTTTGCCCTCGAGAAAGAGCTGGGCAGCATGGGTGAGGTGATCGCGGCGGGCCGCCTGCCGGAGATCTTCGGCTGGCTCGGACGCCACATCTGGTCACAGGGGAGCCTGCACAGCACCGACGAGCTGGTGCGCCGCGCCACCAATGAAGCGCTCAACCCGCACTGGCTGCGCCAGCATCTGGAACAGCGTTATCTGAAGTAATGAGCGCAGTAAGCTAACAGCAGAACGGGGCCCTTTTTAGTTGACCACTACAGGGCCCGTTTTTATGGCGGTTCATTTTTATGGCGGTGCATGGCACAGCACGCCACCACCATGCTGTAAAAAGAGAAAATTCAGAGAGGATCAGGGGCACCCAGCAACTCGCGCAGTTGCAGGATATTGCCCTCCGGGTCGAAGGCGTTGCGCACCACAAAGCCGGGCCCCGTCCACTGCTGTGGCAGCAGGCCGCCGCCGAGATCCGCCGCCTTCGCTTCTGCCCAGGCGAGGCTGGAGACGGTGAAGAACAGCTTGATGGCCCCCTCTTCCCGCAGTGCCGGCGGCCGCTTGATAACAACTTGCCCGGCATAGGGCGCAGGAATGGCGTGGATCAGCAGCTGGATATCGCTGTTTTCCAGCACCACCAGCTGCTCATCCTGACTGCAGACCACCATCTGCAGCAGGGTACGGTAAAAGTGGGTCAGCAGGCCCGGATCCTTGGCATAGATCAGGGCACCGGCGCGAGCTGGGCCTGGCATGGAGCACTCCTCAACAGTGAACGACTGGGTGGACAGATCTCCACCATCTCACAGTTGCGCGCCCCATTCGATCCTTTTTAGCGGCTCGCCAGCCTCACTGCACAAAGTGCCACTGCCGCAGTGCCAGTGTCGGAGGCGGCCCCTGATCATCCCCCAAATCTGCCATGCCCAGCGCCTCGTCATAGTGCACACCGCCCGCGCCACTCTCGGTCAAGTGTTTTGCCCGCACCGCCCCGTACAGACCGCCACTTCCGCTGATCTTCATCTCGGTGAGCGGGGCATAGAGAGCGGCATAGAGCGGCGTATTGCCCGACAGCTTGACCCCATCCTTGCCGCTATACGCGGAATAGATAGAGATAGCGGGCGTACCGCCAGCGGTCAGCCCCTGTTTGGCTGCCGTCACCTCGGCACCGGCCCCAAGATCGACCTTGCCGCTGACGATCAGGGTCAGGCTGCTCCCCTCGCTCACCGTCAACTTGTTGCTGCCTGTCATGGTGAAATCCTTGTCGATCAGCAGCACCACATCCCCCTTGATGGTGAGCTTGGCATCGGCCCCCATATTGAGGCTGTCGAGCTTGTAAATAGTCTGTTCCTTGCCAAACAGCTCCCCTTTGCCGGGGAACGGTAGCCCGGGCTTGTGCTGGTTGCTGCTGGTTACCGAGCCGGTGGAGGGATCCGTGGTCAGCACCATCTGCTGGGTGGCCCCGAGCGTCAGCGGGCCATTGATGGGCAATGTTGCAGGGGGGAACGATTTGGGCAACGCGGCCACATTGAGCGGGTCACACACCTGCCCGGCCACAGGCGGTAGCTTGGGATGAGTTCGGTATTGGGGATACAGATACTTCTGATGCTTGGCATCAAGGAATGCCCCGTTCCCACCATAGTTCAACTTGTCGTCAGCAATGCTTGTGCCATGACCCATAGAAACATCACCATTGATCGCAACAGCTCCGGCAATATGCCCCCCTTGCAAGGCAAAATTTCCACTCCCGTTTACGCTGCCCTCAACCCTGACGACCCCATCAGAGGGAGAAATTGTGATGTCGCCACCAGCAAGTACATTACCCGCAACAGGTGAAGAACCGTTCAAGGTCACCGAGCCGGTCGCCCGCACATCACCCCAGATGGGGGAGTGCCCGGCGAGCACCACATTGGCCTTGTCGCTGACGGTCGCCACCTTGGCGTTCTGCCCCTGATTAAGAGTCCCGGAAACAGACTCCTTGTACGCCCCCTTGCGCGAATCGTAGCTGTCGATAAAACCGCTCCCAGAGAGGCTCAACCCTTCACACGCCACCACCGAATCCTGAAAGATGAGATTGCCCGGCTCGCGCTTGAGGGCAAACAGGGCGTTGAGGCTGGCATTGCCCTCCAGATAACGGCCATGGCTCTGCAACGCCAACTTGCTGCCTGTAGAGGCATCCAGCTGATCGATGCGAAAGCGGCTGCCCGCCATGGCCCCTTCCCCCTTGCCAGGCACCTTCTGCACCAGTTGATCCCACTCTATCCGTGGTTCGGCGCCGAGCGCCTGATGCAGGGCGCGATAACTGTCGTTCATCCCCTGCTCGGCACTGAGCTGCGCATTGATCTTCTTGTGAAAATTGCCGCTCAGGCGGGTTTGCAGCTGATTCTCCTGAATGCTGGTAAACACCAGCAGGCTCGACAGCAGGCTCACCACCAGCACCACCAGCAATACGGCTCCCCGCTGCCCCTGCAATCCCTTGTTCATCCTGCTCCCCCTGCACCGGATGTGGCCAGTGCTGCCGCCCAGACCGCCTTGCGGCGTGCCACCTGCACCTCTACCCCCGGCGCCAGATAGCTCGGCAGCCCTTCGGGCAAGATACGGATATTGACCAGCGCCCCCTGCTGGCCGAATTCAAGATCCTGAAGATGGGCCAGCAACAGACGCGGGCCATCCCCGTCATCGCAACTGAGTACCGGCGGCGTGAAGCGGTACTGCTCGGTAAAATCGGCGGTTTTCTGGTTGCCAAGGCAGGAGAGCACCTGACTGCCCCCCTCTACCTTGAAAGCCAGCGTCAGGCGATCAGGGGTGACCGCTATCAGCTGATCCGCCTGCTTGATGCTGTTGGTAAAGGTGAGAGTGGCAAAGCGCAGCACCTCGTTCGCCTGCTCCAACGCCTTGCTCTGCTCGACCGTGCTCTTGATGGGCACGTAACCGGCAAAAATCGCCAGCATCAGCATCAGACCGAGCACCATGGAGATCATCAGCTCGACGAGACTGACACCTCGCTGTCGGAAGGGAACGTTCAGCATAGTGGTGGAAATCCTGCGTTCAGCTCCACCCGCTTGGCGCCGGAGACCCGCTCATCCTGCCACTCGATAGCGACCACAAAGTTGTCGCTATAACGGTTCGGTAGCACCAGCCGGTGGCCCTCGAGCAGGGTGAAGCGGGCAAGAAAATCGCCCTGGGTGAACCGCTCCGGCTTGCGCTGCACTTCGCACAGCGAACCCCATATCTGCTCCACGCTGTTGCTCGCCTCGATCGTGGCCAGGGTGCTCTGCAGGCTATAGTGCGCCTGCTGCAACGAGACAACCTGCCCCTTGGCGAGACCAAGAAACACCATCACCGCCAACACCATGGAGACCATGATCTCCACCAGATTGAACCCCTGCTGACGGGCAAGTGCGGCGTGTCTCATGAGCAGCTCCCTTGCAGCAGCTGACCGCTCGGGGCCACGCAGAGTACACGCTGCTCACCGAGGCGATTGGCCAGAGTGATCTCGGCGTGGCTGCTGCTGCCGGTTGGCGCGATCCGGATCGGCTCAAACGGTTTGATCACCACTCCGCCAGCAGGTGCTGCCGCCTGACGCAGCAACTTGCTGTCAGCCATCACCTCCCAGCCACCGTTCTCGGTGCCCTGCAGTACCACCGGCAGGGTCAGCTTGACCGCTTCGCTGCGGGCAAAGCGGTAGGCTGACGCGAGCTCGGTCGCACTGCGATCGAGTCGTTCGGCCGCGAGGCGCTGACTCATGGAGGGCAACCCGACTAGCAGCAAAATAGCGGCGATGCCGACCGTGATCATCAACTCAATCAGAGTAAATCCGCGCACGTTCATCTTATGATCCCCAGCAGTCATGGCGATTGGCCGCGCGATAACCGGTCTGATCTAGGGTCAGAGTGCCGCACTCATCCTGTTGTCGCGTCGTTGGAATGGCTTTGAGCAGATAGTCACCAGCATCTTGCTGGCTGTAGCTGAACTGGTAGAAATCCGTGTTGGAAGGGGTGGCAAACGTGGCGGGATAACGCCCCTGTTGGGTATAGATACGTTCGAGGGCGAGCGCCTGCTCCAGCAGTTGCTGCTGCGCTTCGTAACGACGTCCCTGTTGCAGATAACCCTGATACGCTGGCAACGCGATGGCTGCGAGAATGCTGACAACCGTCATGGCGATCAACAACTCGATCAGACTAAAGCCCCGGCAATGGGGCCATGCCTTACAGTCGTTCACTTATCATCCTTGGCAAGTGTTGTTGTTATTGGTCGGCCCTGAGCCGTAGATGCGATGACTTAATAATCATCAAAAATTAACCGACTCAATTGAACAACACAAAATTGTAATTCTCAATGTAAAAAAGCTAATTATGTGATCCATTGTTAATTTCCAAGCCTTTCTCATCACAACTAATCTCGCAATACAAATAAAGTTAAACCCATTGCGCCCCCATCTATCCGCTATGGGCTCTGCTACCCGTGCACAGTGGTAAACAAAATGAAGGGGTAGTCGACATGGAAGAGTGCAACGAAACCTGCGGCCGATTTTTCCTATCCCTGTCCGCTTCTGGCTAGTCACGGCCCCCGAGCCCCCTTACTCTTTTGCCATCTGTTCCAGCAAAGCCGCCAACACCATGAATGCAAAACCAAGCCCTGAGTTGTCACCGGATGAGGTGATCAACACCCTCAGCCGTGAACAGTGTCACGCCGCACGGCTCGCCCGCGACGCTCGCTTTGATGGCCGTTTTTTTACCGGCGTCATCTCGACCGGCATCTACTGCCGGCCAGTCTGTCCGGCACGGCCACCGCACGAGCACAACGTGTGCTACTTCCAAAGCGCCGCGGCCGCCGAGCAGTATGGCCTGCGACCCTGCCTGCGCTGCCGCCCTGAGCTGGCCCCCGCCGCCCGTGGCGATCTGCCGGTTGAACTGGCACGTCTGCTGGCGCGCATCGATCGCGGCGAGCTGGCTGACGGCACGCTCGCTGAACTCGCCGCTGAGGCAGGGATAAGCGAACGCACCCTGCGCCGCCAGTTCGAGCAGCACCTCGGCGCCTCGCCAAAACAGGTGGAGCAGACGCGCCGCCTGCTGCTCGCGAAACGGCTGCTGACTGAAACCGGGCTGCCCATTACCGACATCGCGTTTGCCGCCGGATTTGCCAGCATCCGCCGCTTCAATGACGCCTGGCTCAACGCATACGGACTGGCCCCACGCACCCTGCGCCAGCAGGAGCAGCACGCTGACGCGCCAGAACACATAAGTGCGGAGCCGTGCGGCGCCCCCCTGACCCTGCAACTGCCCTATCGCCCCCCGTATGACGTAGCGGCCATGCTGGCGTTCTACCGGATGCGGGCAATCCCGGGGCTGGAGCGGGTAGATGGCGAGGTGTATGAGCGGCGCTACCGGGTCGGCGATCGGGTCGCGCTGGTGCGCATCGCGCAGGGCAAGGGGCATAGCCTGCAGCTTACCGTCCATGATCTGCCGCTCGCGGCGCTGCCCGATCTGCTCTATCGAGTGCGCCGGATGTGGGATCTCGATGCCGATATGCAGCGGATCGGTGATCTGCTCGGTCAGGATCCGCTGCTCGCCCGCTTGCAAGCGCGCTGGCCCGGCGTACGGCTGCCTGGTGGTTGGGATGAGTACGAAGTAATGCTGCGCGCCATCGTCGGCCAACAGGTCTCGGTCAAGGGGGCCATCACCATACTCGGGCGACTGGTGGCCCGCACCGAGGCGCAATTCGGGGTGGCGCAACTGCCGACCCCCGCTCAGTTGTGCGAACTCGATCTCGACGGTATCGGCATGCCCGGCAGCCGTATTCGCACCCTGCGGGGCTTGGCACAGGCGCTGGCCAGCGGCGAGCTGACCCTCACGACAGCCAGTGACGAGCAGTTGCTGGCGCTGCCGGGCATAGGCCCCTGGACGGTCTCTTACTGGCGGCTGCGCTGCGGGATGGATACCGACGCCTTCCCCGCTTCCGATCTGGTGCTGCAAAAGGCACTCGGAGGCGGCACCAAGCTGCCGGTGAAAGAGGTGTTGGCGCAAAGCACAGCATGGCAGCCGTGGCGCAGCTACGCGGCCAGCTGGCTGTGGCACGCCATGAGTGAAGCGCCCAATTTGCTGATCCATGCCACCAGCAACGAAAACCAGCCAGATAACCAACAACAGGAGATAACCCCATGATCCGCTACGATACCCTGCCGACCCGCTGTGGCGATCTGCTGGTCGCCATCAATGAATCGGGTCTGATACACGTGGACTTTGTGGCGGGCCTGCGGGCACAGCCCGATATGAGCGGCTGGCTACAAGAGCGCGAGGCGCTGGCCCCCTTCCTCGCCGAGTTTGACGCCTATTTTGCCGGTCGCTTGCAGCGCTTCTCCCTGCCCCTTGCCGCCCGTGGCACTGCTTTTCAACAAGCTGTGTGGCAAGCGCTGTGCGACATCCCCTACGGCGAAACTCGCAGCTACAGCGATATTGCCCGAGCCATCGGCAAACCGGATGCGGTGCGAGCAGTGGGCGCGGCAAACGGCCGCAATCCACTCTCGATCATCATTCCCTGCCATCGGGTAATCGGCCAAAACGGCAGCCTGACCGGCTATGCGGGGGGATTGGAGATTAAAAAAACGCTGCTGGCGCTGGAGAGGGACAATTAAAGGAGGGTAGGCAGAGAACCTGCGATAAAAATTGCCCCTTTCCGGATGGAGAAAGGGGCTCATTGATCAGCGTTTCAGGCTGCCCATCACATGCATTTCGCAGCGGTTGCAGTCAAAACGCAGGCGGAAGGTGTCTTTGCCCATTTTGAGTTCCAACGGCTCGGCCTTGAGACCGGGCACCTCGTTCGGGCAGAGGTTCTGGCTATAGCGGATGCAATGCTTGGTGATCATCAGCACCACTTCCCGCTCCTCCTTGTTCGCCTCATAGGCGGGAGCAATGCGCTCCACCCCGTGTTCGCGGAAGAACTGCTCGGCCGCGCTGTTCAGCACGTTGCCAAGGTAGGAGAGACGGTGCTGGGGATAGTTGATATCCCGCAGGGCGATACGTCGCTCGGGGCGCTGGTAGCTCGCCACGCGTGCGGCCTCCAGCGCAGCGATGCCATCCCGGCGCAAACCGTTGAGCTGTGATGCGGCGATAAATAGCGGGTGAGTGAATGCCAACTCAATCTTGCGCGCCATAAACAGGGTATTGCCGAGTTTACCAAGCTGATCCCGCGCCTGTTGCAGCGCCCGCTCCGGATTGTCGGCAGACTGTTTGTCGCAAGGCAAGATCACTGCGGCACTGATGCCCTGCTCGTCGGTGAGCGTGAGGCTCACGCCCTCATCGCACTCTGCCAGCACCATATCGACCCGGATGCGGCGATCCGCGCTCGCCTTCTCCAGCATCTTGCTGAACGCCTGATCGTGGTTGCGGTAGATTTCGGTCCCCACCTTTAGCCCCGGCATGCGTTCTGACAGGAGTAACAGCTTACCTTCGACCTTGTTGAGGCGCATACCCACCAGCTCGTTATTCGGCTTGAAGAAGCCCAAACCGTCGCCGTTGTTGAGGGTGACCGGTTTGCCATCGATCTCGATACCGTCACGGGTCACCTTGGTGACACGCCCCAGCGGTTCACCCACATATTTAGGGCTTTTGGTGGAATCGATCCCCTGCTGGCGGCCATGGAGGAAGTAGTCGGTGCTGCCGCGGTTGAAGCTCTTCTTGGGGTCAGGCGTGAAGCTGTAGCTGCAACGACCCGCAGAGGCGGCTACCAGATCGGAGCGGCTATCCAGAATGGCGTCCAGCTTCTGGCGATACCAGGCGGTGACGTTCTTGACGTAGTCGAGCCCCTTGAGGCGCCCTTCAATTTTGAAGGAGCGGATCCCCGCCTCGATCAAGGCCTCTAGGTTGTCAGTCTGATCCATATCCTTGAGTGACAGCAGGTGGCTGTCGGCCACCAGCACTTCACCGTCCGGCTTTTGCAGCGAGCAGGGCAGACGGCAGAGCTGGGCACACTCGCCACGGTTGGCGCTGCGGCCGGTACGGGCATGGCTGATATTGCACTGGCCGCTGTAGGAGACACAGAGAGCGCCGTGGATAAAGAACTCCAGCTGCACATTGGTCGCCGCGCTGATCTCGCGGATCTGCGCAAGAGACAGTTCGCGCGCCAGCACCACCTGAGAGAAACCCACATCCTGCAGAAACTTCACCTTCTCCGGCGTGCGGTTGTCGGTCTGGGTACTGGCATGAAGCGCGATGGGTGGCAGATCGAGGGCCAGCAGCCCCATATCCTGCACAATCAGCGCATCGGCACCGGCTTCGTAGATCTGGTGGGTCAGCCGCCGGGCCTGCTCCAGCTCGTGATCGTGCAGCAAAGTATTGAAGGCGACAAAGACCTGGGCACCGAAACGGTGGGCGTGGCGCGCCAGCGCCTCGATATCCTCGATGGAGTTGCCCGCCGCACTGCGGGCGCCGAAGGCAGGGCCACCCATGTAGACGGCATCGGCACCATGGTTGATGGCTTCTATGCCGTAGGCGAGGTTCTTGGCCGGAGCCAGCAGCTCCAACCGGTTATTGTGGCTTAATGGGTGCTTGTTCTGGTGCATGGTCTCGGGATCAGGGCGGACAGCAAATGGGCGCTACTCTAGCCCATTCACCACCCGCGTGCCTTGATCCCGCTTAAGGTATCTGCGAAATACAGGATTAGATAACCACCTTGAGCGCCAGCCCGAGCAGCACCAGGCCGCTCACCTTGTCGATCACAAAGGATTTGGCTTTAAGCCACGCCAGCACCGGCCCGCGGGAGAGCACCAGCGCCACCAGCACGTACCAGACGGCATCGATCCCGCCCGCGGTGAGCATCATGATGCCCCCTTCGCTCCAGCCGGTATCAGCCCGCACAAACTGGCTGAACAGAGCGATGAAGAAAACCGCCAGCTGGGGATTGAGAAAGGCCACCATAAAACCTTCAAAGGCCCCCTGCCGACCGCGCAGTTGATGCACCTCTTCATTGGCTTCACTACTGGCAGGTTTTGCCAGCAGGGCTTTCACCCCAAGCCAGGCAAGAAATGCGGCGCCGCCGTAGCGGATCAGATCAAACAGGAGCGGAGTCTGGGTGATCAGAATGGAGAGGCCAAGCGCGGTGACCAGCGCATAGATACCCACCCCGAGGCCGTGGCCAAGCGCAGTGGCGACGCCATGGCCCTGCCCGCCCTGCACCGTGTTGCGGATGATCAGCGCCAGACTCGGCCCCGGGCTGATGGCCCCCATCACGCAGATTGCGGCCAGTGCCAGCCAACTTGTCAGTTCCATGCTTTTCCTCTTTTGTGCTCGATATGATGACCTGCACTCAGGGTACGGGCTGAGCCATTATGCCAGTAGTGAAAGTTATGAATAGACCCCATAACTGATGGCTATAGCGCCACACAACCGACCGGGGCTAACCACCGAAATCGAGCAGCTTGCGACTCTCGCCGACGGTGCGTTGCAGGTGATCCCGCAGGAAGGGGTAGGCCAGCTCGCGGAACCAGCGGTGGGCCGGATCCTGATGGTGGCGCTGATGCCACAGCAGATGATACTGCTGGTCGCGGGTCGCAAAGGGCAAGTCGACAAAGGTGAGCTCATGGCCGCAGGAGAGCTGCCAGGCGATATGAGCAGGGGTGGTCATCAGGCAATCGGTGCGTAGCAACACCTCCACCGCCGCCTGAAAGAAGGGCACCCGGGCAAACCAGCGCCGACTCACTCCCTGCGGCGCCAACACCTGCTCAACCGGGCTGTCCTTGTCGCCTCCCCCGCTCACCTGCAGGTGAGGCCAGGCGAGATAGTCATCGAGACTCAGCCCCTTGCCTGCCAGCGGATGGTGACGTCCCATCAGCACCGCCAGCCGATCTTCCCCCTGATGCAGACCGCGGATCTGCTCCGGCACCTGCTCGGTGATGGTAGAGACCAGATCCAGCTCGGACTGCCACAACTGCGGCAGCTGACGCTTGTCCCACAGGCTGAACTCCAGCGCCGCCAACGGCGCCTCGTTGGCGAGCGCGGCGCAGATATCGGGCAGGATATGCTGGGCCACATAATCGGAGGAGGCGAGCCGAAACACCCGCTCGCAACGGCTCGGGTCAAATCCGGGCGCCTCGTAGAGCCGCTCCAGCGCACCGAGAGAATCCGCCAGCTGGGCGGCCAACAGTTCGGCCCGTGGCGTCAGCAGCCATCGTTGCCCCTCCCGCACCAGCAACTCGTCGTCAAACTCGCTGCGCAACTGGGCAAGCTGCTTGCTGATAGAGGGCTGACTCAGGTGCAGCAGCTCGGCGGCGCGGCTGATATTGCGGGTCTCCAGCAGCACCTTGAGGGTCGGCAACAAGTTGAGATTGGCTCTGAGCAAGGAGATACCCTCATCGGTGGGGAAACGCCTATCTTAGGGCAGAGGAGTCCCGCGTTTTAAGCAAAATTTCCTGCCATGTTCGGCACATTGCAGCCCTTTGCGACCAGATGGCAAAGCGGATCCCCCCGCACATAACCATGACCACAAGATGACAGTGGTTGTCTCGTACGGCATAATTGCACGATTTTCCGCCCGCGGGCGATCCACTTTGAGAAGCGGTAACAAGATGAAATACGCCAATATCACCGGCTGGGGCAAATGCCTGCCTCCCTCCGTGCTGACCAACGACGACCTCAGCACCATCATGGATACGTCAGACGAGTGGATCTATCCGCGCACCGGCATCAAGGCCCGCCGGATCTCCCATGTCAGCACCTCGGATCTCGCCACCCTGGCCGGTCGCCGCGCACTGGCCTGCGCCGGTCTGGAAGCGAGCGACCTCGATGGCATCATCCTGGCCACCGCCACCCCGGACAACCTGCTGCCAAGTGCCGCCTCTGCGGTGCAGAAGAAGCTGGGCGCCGTCAATGCCGCTGTGTTTGACCTCAACGCGGCCTGCACCGGTTTTGTCTACTCCCTTTCCGTCGCTACCTCACTGGTGCAGACCGGCATGATGAAGAAGGTGCTGGTGATCGGCGCCGAACGCCTCACTTACCTGCTGGACTGGGCACGCCGCGATACCGCCGTGCTGTTTGGCGATGGTGCTGGTGCCGTGGTAATCGAGGCGAGCGAGCAGGAGTGTGGCCTGATCGCCAACAAGCTGGGCTGCGACAGCGAAGCGCGGGAGATCCTGCACGTACCAAACTTCGGTACCGATCGGGTGCGTTTTGCCGATATCGATGGGCTGTTCACCTTCAACTTCGAAGGTCCGGAGATCTTCAAACGCGCCGTGCGCGGCATGGGTGAGGCCACCAGCACTGTGCTGGCGCAGGCCGGTATTGCGCCGGAGCAGGTCGACCTGATCGTGCCGCACCAGGCCAATATCCGCATCATCGAGACCCTCGCCAAACGGATGAATGCGCCGATGGAGAAGGTGATGGTCAACATCGAAAACTACGGCAACACCTCCGCAGCTACTGTGCCCATCGCCCTGTGCGAAGCGCTGGAGCAGGGCCGCGTCAAGCCGAACTCCTATCTGCTGACCGCAGCTTTCGGTGCCGGCCTGACCTGGGGGGCCGCCATCATCAAGTGGGGCGATCGTGTTACCCCTATCAACAAGTGCGAGGCCGAGCTGCCACCCTGCGACCAGAGCGCACTGGAACTGATTGCTCACGCCGTCGAAGGGTGTCAGAAGGCCCACGCCAACGAGGCCTGATCCTTATCAGGAGCCTGAATCCTCAGGCTCCTTTCTCCCACCCCGTTCTCCCTCCCCCTTCGCGATACTTTTCTAACCTGACCTCTTGATGCTCCGGCAATGCCCACCACATCCTGAGCAGAGAGCCAACTTCGGCGTGATGAGTCTGAGCCCATAAAAAAGTCCGGCGCCCCAAAGGGCGCCGGACTTTTTACTGCAACCGGCGAATCCGGTTCAGGAGGACAGATTACTCTGCGGCAGGCGCTTCGGCAGCAACCGGAGCATCCGCAGCCGGAGCTGCATCAGTCGGAGCGTTCGCTTCCTTGATGGAGAGACGTACGCGGCCCTGACGGTCCACTTCCAGTACCTTCACCTTGACCACGTCACCGATGGTCAGGTGGTCAGCCACGTTCTGCACGCGAGCGTCGGTGATCTGGGAGATGTGTACCAGACCATCTTTGCCCGGCAGAATATTGACGAATGCACCGAAATCGGCCAGACGAACAACTTTACCTTCATAGATGCGGTTCACTTCGATCTCGGCGGTGATGGCCTCGATGCGACGGATCGCTTCCATGGCGGCTTCGTTGGCCACGGCGGAGATACGTACAGTACCGTCATCGTCCAACTCGATGTTGGTGCCGGTCTCTTCGGTCAGCGCACGGATCACGGAACCACCCTTACCGATCACGTCCTTGATCTTCTCAGGATTGATCTTGATGGTGTGGATACGCGGTGCAAAATCGGAGATCTGGGCACGGGGAGCCTGGATAGCTTCGTCCATCACTTTCAGGATGTGCAGACGAGCGCCACGAGCTTGCTTCAGCGCAATCTCCATGATCTCTTTGGTGATGCCTTCGATCTTGATATCCATCTGCAGCGCGGTCACACCTTCGGTGGTACCGGCTACTTTGAAGTCCATGTCGCCCAGGTGATCTTCGTCACCCAGAATGTCGGACAGCACGACGAAACCTTCTTCTTCCTTCACCAGACCCATGGCGATACCGGCAACGGAGGCCTTGATCGGCACACCGGCATCCATCAGCGCCAGAGAGGAACCACAGACAGACGCCATGGAGGAGGAGCCGTTGGATTCGGTGATTTCAGAGACCACGCGCACCACGTACGGGAACTCGGCGGCGCTCGGCATCACGGCAGCAACGCCGCGCTTGGCCAGACGGCCGTGACCGATTTCACGACGCTTCGGGCTACCCATCATGCCGGTCTCACCGACACAGTATGGCGGGAAGTTGTAGTGCAGCATGAAGCGATCGGCACGGTTGCCGGTCAGCTCGTCGATGTTCTGGGCATCACGCTCGGTACCCAGAGTGGCGACCACGATGGCCTGAGTTTCACCACGGGTGAACAGGGCAGAGCCGTGAGCACGGGGCAGAATACCGGTACCTACGCTCAGGGCGCGGATCATTTCCGGATCGCGACCATCGATACGCGGCTCACCACGTACTACGCGACCACGAACGATGCGGCTTTCCAGGCTGTGGAACTCTTCGCCGATCTTCTTGGCATCTTCTTCCACGCCGGAAGCGATAACTTGCTCAACCACACGACCCTTGATGGCCGCGATGGTTTCGTAACGAACGGCCTTCTCGGTGATGCGGTAGGCTTCACCCAGTTCGGCGCTCGCCAGCTCGGCAACCTTGGCTTTCAGCGCTTCGTTGACGGCAGGCGGAGTCCAGTCCCACGGCTTGGTGCCGACGGCAGCGGCAAACTCGTTGATTGCATTGATCACGGTCTGCATCTGCTCGTGACCGTATACCACGGCGCCCAGCATGACCTCTTCGGAAAGGATGGCCGCTTCGGACTCAACCATCAGCACGGCATTGGCAGTACCGGCAACTACCAGATCCAGATCGCTCTGCGGCAGTTCGGTGGTGGTCGGGTTCAGCACATACTGACCGTTCATGTAACCCACGCGAGCAGCACCGATCGGGCCGCCAAACGGGATACCGGAGATGGCCAGTGCAGCAGAGGCACCGATCATGGCAACGATGTCGGGGGATACGGCCGGATTCACGGACATTACGGTCGCAACGACCTGAACCTCATTGAGGAAGCCTTCCGGGAACAGCGGACGAATAGGACGGTCGATCAGACGGGAGATGAGGGTCTCGCCTTCGCTCGGACGGCCTTCACGACGGAAGAAACCACCCGGGATACGACCAGCAGCATAGGTACGCTCCTGGTAGTTGACGGTCAGCGGGAAGAAATCACGGCCGTGATCGGCCTCTTTCTTGCCGACTACGGTCACAAATACGCAGGTATCGTCCATGCTGACCATAACGGCCGCAGTGGCTTGACGGGCCATCACACCGGTTTCCAGAGTGACGGTGTGTTGACCGTACTGGAATGACTTTACAATAGGATTCACGTGAATTTCCTTTTTACAATTTGGCTCTTTAAATTCGCGCACAAGTATACTTGATTCGATGCAAAAGGTAAGCGGCGACGCGAATTCTGTGAGGCAGGCAACGGCTTGAAGAGCAATAAAAAAGGGGAACCTGACGGTTCCCCTTTTTCGCGAAATCTGAAGGTCGATTAACGACGCAGACCCAGCTTGGCGATCAGAGCAGCATAACGCTCGGAATCTTTACGCTTCAGGTAGTCCAGCAGCTTACGACGCTGGGAAACCATGCGCAGCAGACCGCGACGACCGTGGTGGTCCTTGGAGTGCTCTTTGAAGTGACCTTGCAGATGGTTGATCTGGGCAGTCAGCAGGGCAACTTGCACTTCGGGGGAACCGGTGTCGTTGGCGCAACGAGCGTTGTCAGCAACGATTTGAGCTTTGATCTCAGCATTTAGAGACATGGTAATACTCCAGTAGAGTGTTTAAAGGTTCACAGCCAATCTCTAATTCAGCCGTGAAATGAGGGCGGTATCATAATCGCCCCCGCCCCTTTTCGCAACGATAAAGAGGCGAAACGGAAAAGACGCGCTGATACCGCCTGAGGATCACTCCTCGTCGTGATAACGCACCAGTCGCTTGGGAGCGACGCGGCCATCGTCATCAATCTCGCCAACCCCGATGAACTCGCGCTCCGGGCCGACCGTCATGCGAACCTGACCACTTTGCGGCGCACCCGCCACCTGCACGGCCTGGCCCTGATTCACATAGGCAGCCACAACCGCCAGCATGTTCACCTCGGGCAAGCTTGCTACGGCGGTGTCCATCGGCAGCAACAGCGGATCCAACTGCTCGCGCGGCGGGATGCTCTCGGCCTTGGCCTGCTCGAAGATGCACTCGAGTTGCTCCAGGGTCAGCATCCGCTCGTACGGATAGCTGGCCACCTGGGTACGACGCAGCTGGGTGACGTGGGCGCCACAACCCAGCACTTCACCCAGATCATCCACCAGAGAGCGGATGTAGGTGCCTTTGCTGCAGTGCACTTCAAGGCGCACTTCATCACCTTCGAAGCTCAGCAGTTTGAGCTCGAATACGGTGATGGGACGGGCTTCACGCTCGATCTCGATGCCTTCGCGGGCATATTCGTAGAGCGGGCGGCCGTTGTGCTTGAGCGCGGAGTACATGGAGGGCACCTGCATGATGGGGCCGCGGAACTGGTCCAGCGCCTCGATCAGGGTACCGACAGCCACGTTCACCGGACGGGTGGAGACCACCTCACCATCAGAGTCGCTGGTGTTGGTGCGCTCGCCCAGTTTGGCAGTCACCTCATAGCGCTTGTCCGCTTCCAGCAAATACTGGGAGAACTTGGTGGCCTCACCGAGGCAAATCGGCAGCATGCCGGTCGCCAGCGGATCCAGCGCCCCGGTATGACCAGCCTTGGCAGCGTTGTAAATCCGCTTGACCTTCTGCAACACATCGTTGGAGGTCAGGCCGGTCGGCTTGTCCAGCAGCAGAATGCCGTGCACATCACGGCCCTTGAAACGACGTCTTCGGGTCATCTCAGGCTTTATCCTCAGTCGTGTCATCCGGTGCGGATTCAGCTTCTTCGTCACGGCCGGATTCGGCCATGCGGCGCTTGTCTTCACGCACAGTGTTGGTCACCAGGTTGGAGAGACGCATCCCCTCGACCAGGGTCTGGTCGTAGTAGAAACGCAGCTCGGGCACCACGCGCAGACGCATGGCACTGCCCAGCAGACTACGGATATATCCGGCTGCTTCGGTCAGACCCTGCAAGCCTTCCTTGATGCGCTCGGCATCATTTTCCAGCTGCAAGAAGGTGACGTAAATTTTGGCATAGTTGAGGTCACGGGACACTTCCACATCGGAAACGGTCACCATGCCGATGCGCGGGTCTTTCACCTCGCGCTGCAGGATCCGCGCGATTTCACGCTGGATCTGCTGTCCGACCCGACGGGTCCGGCTGAATTCTCTGGCCATATTCTATCCTGCGATAAAAGGGGGCCGCGGCCCCCTATTTTGTCTAACTCTCGGCTTACAGAGTCCGTTGGATTTCAACAGTCTCGTAAACTTCGATCTGGTCGCCTTCGCGCACGTCGTTGTAGTTCTTGACCGCGATACCACACTCGTAGCCGTTGCGAACTTCGTTGACGTCATCCTTGAAGCGGCGCAGGGATTCCAGCTCGCCTTCATAGATAACCACGTTGTCACGCAGAACGCGGATACGGTTGGAACGCTTGACCACACCTTCGGTAACCATACAGCCGGCAACGGCGCCGAACTTCGGAGACTTGAAGACGCTACGCACTTCAGCCAGACCGATGATTTCCTGACGATACTCTGGGGCCAGCTTGCCGCTCATGGCCTGCTTCACTTCGTCGATCAGGTCATAGATGACGGAGTAGTAACGCAGATCCAGGCTCTCGGATTCGATAACCTTGCGCGCAGACGCGTCGGCACGGACGTTGAAACCAACCAGGATGGCGCTGGAAGCGGCAGCCAGGGTCGCGTCGGTTTCGGTGATACCACCTACGCCGGAACCCACGATCTTCACCTTCACTTCGTCGGTGGAGAGTTTGACCAGCGCATCGCAGATCGCTTCCACAGAACCTTGTACGTCGGCCTTGATCACCACGTTCACTTCGGACACTTCGCCCTCGGTCATGTTAGCGAACATGTTTTCCAGCTTGGCCTTCTGCTGGCGAGCCAGCTTGACTTCACGGAACTTGCCTTGACGGTAGAGCGCCACTTCACGGGCTTTCTTCTCGTCACGGACAACGGTGGCTTCGTCACCGGCAGAGGGAACGCCGGAGAGACCCAGGATTTCCACAGGCAGGGACGGACCCGCTTCCTTGATCTCGCGACCCAGTTCGTCACGCATGGCGCGAACACGGCCGTACTCGAGACCACACAGAACGATGTCGCCCTGACGCAGGGTACCTTCTTGTACCAGTACGGTAGCAACCGGACCACGACCTTTATCCAGGAAGGATTCGATCACGACGCCGTTGGCCATACCGTCAACCACCGCTTTCAGCTCCAGTACTTCAGCCTGGATCAGGATGGCTTCCAGCAGATCGTCGATACCCTGACCGGACTTGGCAGATACGTGCACGAACTGGCAGTCTCCACCCCAATCTTCGGACATGACGTTGTAACGAGCCAACTCGGTCTTGACGCGATCCGGATCCGCTTCCGGCTTGTCGATCTTGTTGACTGCCACAACCAGCGGCACACCGGCAGCCTTGGCGTGCTGGATAGCTTCGATGGTTTGCGGCATCACGCCGTCGTCAGCAGCAACGACCAGAACAACGATGTCGGTCGCCTTGGCACCGCGAGCACGCATGGAGGTAAACGCCGCGTGACCCGGAGTATCCAGGAAGGTGATCATGCCGCTATCTGTCTGAACGTGGTAAGCACCGATATGCTGGGTAATACCACCGGCCTCGCCAGCAGCAACCTTGGCTTTACGAATGTAGTCCAGCAGCGAGGTCTTGCCGTGGTCAACGTGACCCATGATGGTCACGACCGGTGCACGGGGCTTGGCTTCGGAGGTCTCGTCACGATCGGACAGTACCGCCTCTTCCAGCTCGTTCTCACGACGCAGCACAACCTTGTGACCCATCTCCTCGGCGACCAGCTGAGCGGTCTCCTGGTCAATCACCTGGTTGATGGTGGCCATGGCACCCATCTTCATCATCGCCTTGATGACTTCAACTCCCTTGACGGCCATCTTGTTGGCCAGCTCGGCCACTGTGATGGTCTCGCCGATGACAACGTCGCGGTTCACCACGGCAGCCGGCTTGTTGAAGCCATGCTTCATGGCGTTCGGGGTAGCGACCTTGCCACGTTTGCCTTTACGGGCACGCGGATCACGGGAATTGCGATCATTGCGATCATCATCGCGACGACCCGCCTTTTTCGGGGCCTTGACAGCGGCGGCGGCAGTACGGCGGCTGGTCTCTTCTTTGCGATCCAGCTCGTCTTCTGCAGCTTGCGCATGCTTGTTGGTAGTCAGGTGATAATCGCTGCTCTCTTTTGCACGAGCGGCTTCTTCTTCAGCCCAGCGGGCTGCGTTCTGTTCCGCCATGATGCGAGCCTCTTCGGCTTTCTTCGCGGCGAGTTCTTCAGCTTTTTTCAAAGCTGTCTGTTCCTGTTGGCGCTTCAGTTCTTCTGCTTCGCGCTTGGCCATCTTTTCTGCCTCTTGCTGAGCTGTGCTACTGGCTGCTTTGGCGGGCTGTTGAGCCTGTCGAGCCTTTTGTTGTGCCTCGATCCGCGCCTTTTCCTCAGCTTCACGACGAGCCTGCTCAGCCTCACGGCGAGCCTTCTCTTCAGCGTCGAGGCGAGCCTTCTCTTCGGCTTCGCGACGAGCTTTTTCTTCTGCTTCCAAACGCGCTTTTTCCTCGGCTTCCGCCTGACGCTGTTCTTCTTCCAGCGCCGAGCGTCTTACATAGGTGCGAGATTTGCGAACTTCCACCTGCACTTCTTTGTTCTTGCCGCCGGTTCCCTGAACACTGATGGTGCTCTTGGTCTTGCGCTGCAAAGTCATGCGGGCAGGAGCGGCGACCTCGTCACCTCCATGCTGTTTCTTCAGGTGTGCCAGCAGAGTCTGCTTTTCAGACTCGCTGACCATGTCGTCGGCCTTGCTCTTGCTGATACCGGCATCGACAAACTGCTGGAGAAGACGATCAACCGGTGTGTCGATGTCAGTGGCAAGTTGTTTGACTGATACTTCTGCCATTCATTTTCCTCCGTTTGATCTTACTTAAGACTGCTCTTCTCCGAACCAACAGATATTGCGAGCAGCCATAATGAGCTCACCCGCCTTCTCGGCAGTCAGCCCTTCAATACCAGCAAGGTCATCAATACCTTGCTCAGCCAAATCTTCCAGGGTGCCCACGCCGCGGCCCGCCAGAGCGTATGCCAGTTCACGACTCAGACCGTTCAGATTGAGCAGCTCTTCGGACGGCTCGACGCCATCAAAGGACTCCTCTTTGGCCAGCGCCTGGGTAGTCAGGGCATCTTTGGCACGCTTGCGCAGCTCTTCGACCATGTCTTCATCCAGACCGTCGATAGCCAGCAACTCGTTGACCGGTACGAAGGCGATCTCTTCCAGGGTCGAGAAGCCCTCTTCCATCAGCAGACCGGCGAAATCGTCATCGATATCCAGGGTGCTGGTGAACAGGTTCATGATGCGGTCGTTCTCGGCCTGGTGCTTGGCACGCATGTCCTCAACGGTCATCACGTTCAGCTCCCAACCGGTCAGCTGGGAGGCCAGACGCACGTTCTGACCATTGCGACCGATGGCCTGGGCCAGGTTGGCAGCTTCCACGGCGATATCCATGGTGTGGTTGTCTTCATCAACGATGATGGAGGCCACATCGGCAGGTGCCATGGCATTGATCACGTACTGGGCCGGGTTGTCATCGTACAGCACGATGTCTGCACGCTCACCGCTCAGCTCTGCGGAGACAGCTTGCACACGGGCACCACGCATACCGATACAGGCACCGATCGGGTCGATACGACGATCGTTGGTCTTCACCGCAATCTTGGCGCGGGAACCCGGGTCACGGGCAGCGCCCATGATTTCGATCATCTCTTCGCCGATCTCCGGTACTTCGATACGGAACAGCTCTTTCAGGAAGTCCGGGCTGGAACGGCTGACAAACAGCTGGGAACCACGGGCTTCTGGACGTACTGCGTAGAGCAGGCCACGGACACGGTCGCCCGGGCGGAAGGTTTCACGCGGCAGCATGTCATCACGGAAGATCACGGCTTCAGCATTGCTGCCCAGATCCAGAATGACGTTGTCGCGGTTGCTCTTCTTGACGACACCACTGATGATGGTGCCTTCTTTATCTTTAAACTGATCAACTACTTGTGAACGCTCCGCTTCGCGCACTTTCTGCACGATAACCTGCTTGGCGGTCTGGGTAGTGATACGGTCGAAGGTGACAGAGTCGATCTGGTCTTCAACATATTCACCGACCTGGATATCCGGCTGATCAATCTGAGCAGCTTCCAGGGTAATCTCGGCGTAAGGGTTCTCCATCGCGGCTTGATCTGCGATTACCAGCCAGCGGCGATAAGTGTCGTAGTCACCGGTCTTGCGATCGATTTCGACCCGAACTTCAATCTCGCCTTCATATTTCTTCTTGGTCGCAGTCGCCAGCGCGGTTTCCAGAGCCTGGAAGATCTTCTCGCGGGGTACCGCTTTCTCGTTGGATACTGCGTCAACGACCAGCAAAATCTCTTTATTCATATCCGATAGCCTCGTTAACCAAAGTTCGGCACTATGTTCGCTTTTTGGATATTGGTGAAAGCCAACACGTCGTCCTTACCATCTACTGTCAGGGTGATCATGTCGCCTTGCACAGCTTTGATTACGCCTTTGAACTTGCGGCGGTTGTTTGTTGCCATCCGAAGCGTTACCGCCGCCTCTTGGCCAACGTATTTTTCGAAATGGGCAACCTTGAACAGGGGACGATCCAGGCCTGGGGAGGATACCTCGAGGTAGTACTCCTCGGTGATGGGATCTTCGACGTCCATGATGGCGCCAACCTGATGGCTGACCTCAGCACAGTTCTCGACAGTCACACCCTGCTCGCCGTCGATATAGACACGCAAGGTGGAGTGTTTACCCGCGCGGATAAACTCAATACCCCAAAGTTCAAAACCCAAGGCAACGACCGGAGCCTCGAGCAGATCGGTCAAACGTTGTTCCAACGTAGCCAAAGTCACCCTCCGAAAAACAAAAAAAGGGCATAAAGCCCAGATAGATATCGATTCAGAGTAAATTGCACATAACAAAAAGCCCCGATGTCAAATCGGGGCTTGGCGCTTTACCCTGATTGTCGCCTCGCAGCGACCGCCTTCCTGAGCGTAGGAAATGCGTGAAATTTGGTTGCGGGGGCCGGATTTGAACCGACGACCTTCGGGTTATGAGCCCGACGAGCTACCATGCTGCTCCACCCCGCGTCCGAAATCGTGCGAGATTATAGCCACTTCACTCTCTCGATACAAGACTGACTGGCTATAATAAACTCGGTTTCCCGAGCTCACTGCTTAATTGGTGCCGTGGGCGGGACTCGAA
Organism: Aeromonas sp. 600724; assembly: GCF_049175135.1. Lineage (NCBI taxonomy): Bacteria > Pseudomonadati > Pseudomonadota > Gammaproteobacteria > Aeromonadales > Aeromonadaceae > Aeromonas > Aeromonas sp. 600724. The sequence goes on from NZ_JAAKUM010000005.1 coordinate 168,302, forward strand.
CCCGCACACCCTAGAGCACTACCCCCTCAAGATAGCGTGTCTACCAATTCCACCACCACGGCAAAACTCTTACTCGGGAACGTCAGTATCTTTCTTCACTGGCGCTTTGGTCTGCTCAACCTGTTGGGTTTGTTGCAGATTCTCCCACTCACTACCCTGCTTGACCTTGTTGCTGGACATAGATCCGAGCACCAGGCTGATAACGAAAAACAGAGTAGCCAAGATTGCTGTTGTTCGGGTCAGGAAACTGCCTGAACCACCGGAGCCGAATACTGTGTTCGATGCCCCTGCGCCGAAGGAGGCGCCCATATCAGCCCCTTTACCTTGCTGAATCATCACCAGACCAATCAGAGCCAGTGAAACCAGCAGATAAACGACTAAAAGAATCTCGTACATTTAACTTGCACCCTTTGCCGCTTCAACAATTCCTAAAAACGCATCGCTATCGAGGCTTGCTCCGCCAATCAGTCCGCCATCAATGTCGGGCTGTGCAAACAAATCTCTCGCGTTGCTCGGCGTTACGCTCCCACCATAGATGATTCTAACTTTCTCACCTATTACCGGAGTATCCTCCGCCAAGCGACCACGTATAAAGGAATGAACCTCTTGTGCCTGCTCGGGTGTGGCGCATTTACCTGTACCTACAGCCCAAATCGGCTCGTAGGCGATGATAGCATTATCGAAAGCCATCGCGCCATTTTTCTCTATGACGATATCCAGCTCTTCAGCGATCACCTCGAAGGCTCTTCTCGCCTGCCTAGCCGCACCTGATTCACCTAAACAGAGGATGGGAATCAAGCCTGCCGCTCTGGCTGCCGCAAATTTCTCTGCGACAATAAAACTGGTCTCACCAAAGAGACGCCTGCGCTCGGAGTGCCCTACCAATACGTAACGACACCCTGCCTCAACCAGCATCTGACACGAGATTTCTCCAGTGTAAGCGCCAGTAGCGTGCTGACTCACATTCTGAGCCCCCAACTTTATTACTTTCTGCTCGTTGAGCAGTGAAGCGCTAAAGTCGAGATGCACATGGGAAGGACAGAGAACCACATCTACTTTTCCGTCAACGCCGTTTAGGCATTGACTCGTAAACTGCTCTAACTGCGACCTACTACCGTGCAACTTCCAGTTGGCTGCTACAAATGGCTTGCGATGTCCCATCGGCAACTCCCTTGCGAAAGCGGGGCTGATAATATCCAGAGGATGCTCAGCTGACAAGTGCTATTTTTAAATTTTTGAATCGTTTGAACAAGATACAACCAGGGCGGCTAAAAAGCCGCCCTGGTTGTTCATTAAAACGCCGATTCAACCTGCTTGGCGATGCGCTGAGCCATGTCACGCACCTGCTGTTCATGCTCCCCTTCGACCATGACCCGGATCAGCGGTTCGGTACCTGATTTACGCAATAGTACGCGACCACGACCAGCCAGCTCCTGTTCCACCTTGGCAACCTCAGCCATGACAGCATCAGCGGCCAGCGGATCCTTGCCTTCGGCAAAACGAACATTCACCAGTACCTGCGGGAACTTGTTCATGCCGGAGCGCAGCTTGGCAAGCGGCATCTCGGCACTGCGCATGGCAGTGAGCACCTGCAAAGCGGCTACGATGCCATCACCCGTAGTGGTTTGATCAAGACAGATAATGTGGCCGGAGTTCTCGCCACCGATGCGCCAGCCCTTCTCTTCCATCATCTCCAGCACATAGCGGTCACCCACCTTGGCACGGGCAAACGGAATGCCCAGGGTTTGCAGCGCCAGCTCCAGACCCATGTTGGCCATCAGAGTGCCGACGACACCGCCTTTGAGGCGACCATTGCGCAGAGCATCGCGCGCGATGATATAGAGCACTTCATCACCGTCGATGAGATAGCCGGTATGGTCGACCATGATCAGACGGTCACCATCGCCATCAAAGGCAACCCCCAGATCGGCCTTGCACTCCAGCACCTTGGCAACCAGTGCGTCAGGCGCAGTCGAGCCGACACCATCGTTGATGTTGAGACCATCCGGGGCACAGCCCATTGTGATCACTTCAGCACCCAGCTCGCGGAAAACCGACGGCGCAATGTGGTAAGTAGCGCCGTGGCCACAGTCGACCACCATTTTCACCCCATCCAGATTCATGTGGGAGGGGAAGGTGCTCTTGCAAAATTCGATATAGCGACCGGCAGCATCATCAATGCGCACCGCTTTGCCAAGTTCGGCAGACTCGACACACTTGAGCTCGTGATCCAGCTCGGCTTCGATAGCCAGCTCGACATCATCGGGCAGCTTGGTGCCATCGGCGGAGAAGAACTTGATGCCGTTGTCGTAGAAGGGGTTGTGGGAAGCGCTGATGACGATGCCGGCCTCGGCACGGAAAGTGCGAGTCAGGTAGGCAACCGCCGGCGTGGGCATGGGCCCCATCAGAATGGCTTTAAGGCCTGCCGCGGAGAGCCCCGCTTCCAGCGCGGATTCCAGCATGTAACCGGAGATGCGGGTATCTTTGCCAATCAGCACCTTTTTGGTGCCCTTCTTGGAGAGCACTTTGCCGGCAGCCCAACCCAATTTCATTACAAAATCAGGGGTGATCGGGTATTCGCCAACCTTGCCGCGCACACCATCGGTACCGAAATACTTTCTTGCCATTGTCTGTTCTCTTTATTATTTGGAAATAAAATCTTGTCCCGTCATTGCCAGCCAACCGACGCGCAATGCGTCCATGGTCTCCCGTACATCGTGTACCCTGATGATGCGGGCCCCATGCTGCATGCCGATAAGGGCGCATGCCAGACTGCCCGCCAGACGCTCATCCACCGGACGGCCCAGCAGGTTGCCTATCATAGACTTTCGCGACATCCCCACCAATAGCGGCAAGCCATAATCAAGCAGTTCCTTTTGAGCCGCCAACAGCTGATAGTTGTGTGCAAGGGTCTTGCCAAAGCCATATCCAGGATCCAGCAACAGCTCTTCACGACGGATCCCGACCGCCAGACAAGCCGCAATACGCTCATCAAAGAAGGCGCGAACCTCCCCGATCAGGTCCTCATAGTGCGGCTCGACCTGCATGGTTCTCGGCTGCCCCTGCATATGCATCAGACAGACCGGAACCCGAGCTTCGGCCGCGGCTTGCAGTGCTCCAGGTTCTTGCAGTGCCCGCACATCGTTGATCAGATGGGCACCCACCTTGCAACCCTCCCGCATCACAGCCGCTTTGGAGGTATCGAGGGAGATCATCACATCCAGCTCACGGGCCATCTGCTCCACGACAGGAATGACCCTGTCCAGCTCCTCCTGCTCGCTCACATCGGGCGCACCAGGGCGGGTTGACTCGCCACCGATGTCGATGAGGGTCGCACCGTCAGAGACCATCTGGCGCGCATGGGCCATTGCCCGTTCAAACTGGTTGAAATTACCGCCATCGGAGAAGGAGTCGGGCGTCACATTGAGGATCCCCATCACATGGGGACGATCGAGGGAGAGGCTGAGCCCCTTGCTGGTTAACTGCATTTTCATGTCCATCTGATAAAGAAAAACCCCGGGCAAGCCCGGGGTTTGGAGAGTCACGATTATTTGGCCGGCGCGTCGTTGGCTTTGTCGATAGTGACATCCGCCACCGGTGCAGCCTCATCGGCCGGCTTGGCCTCGGCAGCCACGGTGGAACCGCCTTGCGGGGTATCACCGTGCTCGTCATGCCAGTTGCTCGGAGCACGAACCTCGCGACGCGCCATCAGATCATCGATCTGTTTGGCGTCGATGGTTTCATACTTCATCAACGCATCTTTCATGCTGTGCAGTACATCCATGTTATCCAGCAGGATCTGCTTGGCGCGGTCGTAGTTGCGATCAATGACCTGCTTCACCTCGGCATCGATGATGCGCGCAGTGTCGTCGGACATGTGCTTGGCCTTGGCCATGCTGCGGCCGAGGAACACTTCACCATCTTCTTCCGCATAAAGCATCGGGCCGAGACGCTCGGACATACCCCACTGGGTCACCATCTTGCGTGCGATATCGGTAGCTCGCTCGATGTCGTTGGACGCGCCGGTCGAGACCTTCTCGGCACCGTAGATCAACTCTTCCGCCAGACGACCGCCATACAGGCTGGAGATCATCGACTCCAGATGCTGCTTGGAGTGGCTCCAGCGATCCTGCTCAGGCAGGTACATGGTCACACCCAGCGCACGGCCACGCGGAATAATGGAGACCTTGTAAACGGGATCATGATCCGGAACCACGCGACCAATAATGGCGTGACCGGCTTCATGATACGCAGTCATCTCTTTTTCAGACTCTTTCATCACCATGGAGCGACGTTCCGCCCCCATCATGATCTTGTCCTTGGCCTTTTCGAACTCAGCCATGGAGACCACTCGGCGGCTTTCGCGAGCAGAGAAGAGGGCAGCTTCGTTGACCAGGTTGGCCAAATCCGCACCGGAGAAACCGGGTGTACCACGGGCAATCAGCGCCGGATTGACGTCATCCGCCAACGGAACTTTGCGCATGTGCACTTTCAGGATCTGCTCGCGACCACGGACATCCGGCAGACCGACCACAACCTGACGGTCGAAACGGCCCGGACGCAGTAGTGCCGGATCCAGTACATCAGGACGGTTGGTGGCAGCGATGACGATGATCCCTTCATTGCCTTCAAAGCCATCCATCTCGACCAGCATCTGGTTAAGGGTCTGCTCACGCTCATCGTGACCACCGCCCAGACCGGCGCCACGCTGGCGACCGACCGCATCAATTTCATCGATGAAGATGATGCAGGGGGAGGATTTCTTGGCCTGCTCGAACATGTCACGTACCCGGGAGGCACCGACACCCACGAACATCTCCACGAAATCAGAACCTGAGATGGTGAAGAAGGGCACCTTGGCCTCACCCGCAATGGCCTTGGCCAGCAGGGTTTTACCGGTACCGGGAGGACCTACCAGCAGTACGCCAGTCGGGATCTTGCCACCCAGTTTCTGGAATTTGCTCGGGTCGCGCAGATAGTCGACCAGCTCCTTCACCTCTTCCTTGGCTTCATCGCAACCAGCTACATCGGCAAAGGTAGTCTTGATCTGATCTTCACTCATCAGGCGAGCCTTGCTCTTGCCAAACGACATGGCGCCTTTGCCACCGCCGCCCTGCATCTGACGCATGAAGAAGACCCAGACACCGATCAGCAGCAACATCGGGAACCAGGAGATGAAGATAGAGGTCAGCAAAGACGGCTCTTCCGGCTTCTCGCCCATCACCTTGACGTTGTGATTGAGCATATCGTTGAGCAGCTGGGGATCCGGCGCCGGGATGATGGTGGTGAATCGTTCACCAGTACGCTTGACGCCATTAATGACCTTACCGTCCATCCGCACTTCACGGATCTGATCTTGGGTCACCTCTTTAACGAAGCTGGAATAGTCCAGCTGGCGACTGGTGGTATCGCTGGGGCTGAAGCTATTGAACACCGACATCAATACGACGGCGATGACCAGCCACAGGATTAAGTTTTTCGCCATGTCACTCAAATCAGTAACCTCGCAGACTGACAGTTAACGATGAAGGTTAGGGTACTACAGTTTAAAACCGGTAGCCACAATGTAGACTTCCCGTGATCTGGCGCGGGATGAGTCTGGTTTACGAATTTTAACGGCGGAGAAAAGTTTCCGAATTTCATTCAGATAGGCATCAAAGCCCTCCCCCTGAAACACCTTCACCACAAAACTGCCGTCACTGCGCAATACCTGATGACACATGTCCAGAGCCAACTCGACCAGATACATGGCACGAGCCTGATCCACCTGCTGGGTGCCGCTCATGTTGGGGGCCATGTCGGACATCACGACATCGACCTTGTCGGGTCCGACTCGCTCCAGCAAGGTACCGAGTACAGTTTCCTCCCGAAAGTCCCCCTGCAGGAAATCGACACCGGCAATGGGATCCATAGGCAGAATATCGCAGGCGATGACCCGACCCGATTCGCCAACCTGCTCGACCGCGAATTGGGACCAGCCGCCGGGGGCAGCCCCCAAATCCACTACCGTCATACCATTTTTCAACAGGCGGTCTTTGCCCTGGATCTCGTCGATCTTGAAAACAGCACGGGAACGCAGCCCCAATTTCTGGGCTTTTTTGACGTATTGATCGTCGAAATGTTCTTTTAACCAGCGGGTGGAGCTGGCGGAACGTTTTTTCTGGGTCATGATAATCGGCTTTAAAAAACCACAAGGGTTATTAGTATTAAGGGCTAAGTGGGGGTAGAATACGCCCCTTTCAACCCTGACTTATGAAGAAATTGCGATGATTCTCAACAATAAACAGAAACAGTACCTCAAGGGCCTTGCCCACAGCCTCAAGCCTGTCGTCCTGCTGGGTCAGCACGGTCTGACCGAAGGTGTACTGGCGGAGATCGATCTGGCGCTGAACCATCACGAGCTGATCAAGGTTAAGGTTGCCTCTGAAGATCGCGAGATGAAACAACTGGTTATGGATGCCATCGTCCGTGAAACAGGCTCTGTAAAAGTACAGAGCATGGGTCATGTGCTGACCATCTATCGTCAGGCCAACGAACCCAAAATCCAGCTGCCTCGCAAGTAAAAGGAAAGAGCATTGCTCTTTCCTTATTTCACTTCTTCCCAAGTCGCTTGCCACAGTAGTCGCCAAGCCCTTAACCTGCGATGAATAGTTTCGGACACGCGCCATGGCTCACCATCCTATTCTGACCGACGATGAACTGACCATGTTGCGGGAGCTGGGATGCTCGGAGGCGACCCACCTTCTGAGCGGACATCTCGACAACCCCATGCTTGGCTTGCTGCAAAAAGCCGAACAGCTGGTATTGGAAGCCCGCTATGCAGGCCATCAGTTGCGATTCCCCCTCACCTTTATCCAGAGAGAAGATGGCTTTGTCGAGCCTCGGCTCGCTGCGCCAGTGATCCGGGAGCTGGGGTTTGCCCAGCCAAGAGCTTGGAGACTTGCCCAGAAAGCGACACTGCAAACAGCTCATGGAGTACTCCAAGTGCTGAGCCTTTCGCTCAATGGCCTCATCGTGGAAGATCTGCCCACAGATATGATGGCGGATACTACCTTGCAGGGAACTCTGCAGATCGCCCCAGAGGCGCCATTTCCCTTGCAGGCCAGGCTGGTGAGACGGGTCAAATCTAATGCAGACCGTGCAACCTGGGCACTCAGTTTCCAGATGAGCGAGGCAAACATAGAGCGACTTCGTCACTGGCTGTTTCAGCGCCATCAGGACACCTTCAACGACGCTTACCAACCAGCCTGAAGCGCAACAAACAGGGGAGCAAGTGCTCCCCCGTCTCATCCCGCATTAACTACATCAGATGTAGGCAACGTCCAAGATTTCGTACTCCACATCACCTGCGGGCGTCTTGACGAGCGCCACATCGTCCACTTCCTTGCCAATCAGAGCGCGGGCAATCGGAGAGTTGACAGAGATAAGGTTCTGCTTGATGTCAGCCTCATCGTCACCCACGATGCGGTAGATAACCTCTTCCTCTGTTTCGCTCTTGAGCAGGGTCACGGTGGCACCAAAGATGATGCGACCATTGTTGGTCATCTTGGTGACATCGATCACCTGGGCATTGGAGAGCTTGGCTTCAATTTCCTGAATGCGGCCTTCACAGAACCCCTGCTGCTCACGGGCGGCATGGTATTCGGCGTTTTCCTTCAGATCGCCGTGCTCACGGGCTTCAGCAATCGCTTCGATAATCTGGGGACGAAGCTCGGTCTTGAGATATTCGAGCTCTTCGCGCAGCTTCTCAGCGCCGCGAACAGTCATCGGAGTATGATTCATAGTCGAAACCTGGGTTGCTTGAAAATAGAAGCTGCGGCTATCTGTCAGGACGCCGCAGCACTCGGTTCGGATGGCGCATCTTAATATGAAGCCAACACAAAATCCATGTCGGCCCCCTGATGCAGATCCCGCTTTATCTGTTGCTCCAAGAAATATTACTTTCCTTCCGGTACCGAAATAGGAGAGGAAATGGTCGGTTTGCCCTGCATGATAGCGATCTCTACCCGTCGGTTCATCCGGCGATTCTCGGGAGTATTGTTGGGCACCAATGGTTGGGAATCGGCCATCCCCTGCACGATCAAGCGTCCCTGATCAAATCCTGGGACCTTGATCATCTGGTGTGCCACCGCCACCGCCCGTTGCGACGACAACTCCCAGTTGGACTGGAACAGTTCATCTTCGGTCGCCACGTTGTCGGTGTGACCGGATATGGTGATTTCACCCGGTACATCCTTGAGCAGGGTCGCGACCTTGCGAATAACCGGCCAGAACTGGGGTTGCAGAAACGCCGAGCCAGCCGGGAAGGAGGCTTTTTCCCTGATCCGGATGATGATCTGCTGTCCCAACGCCTCGATTTCGATGGCACCATCCTGGATCTGATCTTTCATCTGCTCGGCCAGCGCCTTTGCCAGGGTATTGGACTGCTGCTGCGCCTTCTGAGCATCCTGAGCTGTGTCCCCCCCCGTCTGCTTGCCATCACTCTTGTCCTGACCACCTGCCTGCTCGGCCTCACCGGGCAAAAAATCCAGCTCGGTCTGGGTCATGTCCATGGTCTGCTGCATCACGGTATCAATCGGGGTTGGCTCTGGGCGGCCAGGACGGAACTCCTGGGCAATGACAGAAGTTCCCTTCGGAATATCTTTCACCTCAAGGATATTCTGGACCCCGAATGCCTTCTCCATGGACCCCGCAATCTGCTTGAACTTCTGCACATCCATCTCGGCAAAGGAGAGCAACAACACGAAAAAGCACATCAGCAGAGACATGAGGTCGGCGAAGGTCCCCATATAACCGGGCAGGCCGGGAGGCGGGCATTTGCAATCAGACATAGGGCTCCCTACTCACTGCCGTTGTTGCGTTTGGACTGGTTCAGATAGTTCTGCAGCATGGACTGGATCACCCGCGGGTTTTGGCCATCCTGGATCCCCATGATGGCATCGAGGATCAGCGAACGGCTAAGGCGCTCTTCGCCGCTGCGCAGTTCCAGCTTGTCGGCTATCGGGATGGCCAGCATGTTGGCTTCGATCGCACCATACAGAGTGGTCAAGAGGGCTACAGCCATGGCAGGACCGATAGATTTGGGATCACTCATATTGGCCAACATGGCCACCAGACCCACCAGCGTACCGATCATCCCCATCGCCGGGCCAAGATCCCCAAGGGTACGGAACACCTTGATCGCAATGACGTGACGTTCGGCAGTCAACTCGATATCCTTTTCCATAACTGCGCGCACTACATCGGCATCATGGCCATCCACCAGCATATCGATCCCTTTTTTCATGAAGGGATTGGGAATCTCGGCCGCTTCAAGCGCCAGAAATCCGCCTTTACGGGCGGCATCGGCAAGCTCAACGGCTTTAACTATGAGGTCTTCCAGCTTGTCGCCCTTGTACATAAAAGCTTTTCCAGCGACCTTAAATGCCATCAGAAACTGGCCTAGGTTGAACTTCATCATGGCGATGAAGATGGAGCCCAATACGGTGATGTAGACCGATGGCATGTCGACGTACATGCTCATGGGGCCCCCCAGCAGCATGCCGTACACCACCACCCCGAAACCCAGCACTATCCCTATCAGACTGCCTAGATCCACGTCCCTACTCCTGTCACCGGTTCTTATTCCCAATTATAGTTTGTTGAATTTTCTGCTATTGCGACCCAAGCGGCAAGCATGCATCCACTGAGAATCATGGTTCATTATCGGCCAGTTTATCGAGAGTTTGAGGAGGCAGCGTTTTTCTGCCTCCCCCCTGTGGACGGTCGATGTTAATATAAGCCGTTTTTTTCAATCCCCGAGGATGGACATGGCCAGTAAAAAAATCGACCGCCTGAGTTTTGATGCCACTCTCGAAGAGCTGGAAACCATCGTTCATCAGCTGGAACAAGGTTCCCTACCCCTGGAAGAGGCGCTCAAACAGTTCGAGCAAGGCGTTCATCTGGTACGGGCCGGTCAGCAGAAGCTGGAACTGGCCGAACAGAAGATCCAGATCCTGCTCAGTCAAGCCGATGGCAGCGACCAGCTCGCCCCCTTCCAGCCAGAACAAGGAGAGGAGTGAGTGGCGCTGGACCATTTTTCCCGTCTGCATCGTCAGCGAATTGACGACTGTCTGTCAGCACAACTTGAATCCTTGCCCGCCATGGCGCCACGCCTGCGCGATGCCATGAGTTACGGCCTGCTGCTGGGCGGCAAGCGGGTGCGCCCCTTCCTGGTCTACGCCGTCGGCGAGATGCTGGGCGTAAAGAGCGAGCTGCTGGATGGCCCAGCCGCAGCGGTGGAGTGCATCCACGCCTACTCCCTGCTGCACGATGACCTGCCAGCCATGGATGACGACGATCTGCGTCGCGGCCAACCAACCGTCCACAAGGCGTTTGATGAGGGCACCGCCATTCTGGCCGGTGATGCGCTGCAGACCCTGGCGTTCTCCATTCTGGCCGATCACCCCATGCCCGATACTTTGATGGCCAACCGGGTGCGGATGCTGAGTACCCTCGCCCGCGCCTCCGGCTATCTTGGTATGTGTGGCGGTCAAGCGCTGGATCTGCAGGCCGAAGGTCGCCAGATCTCACTGGCCGAGCTGGAACAGGTACACCGCCACAAGACCGGTGCACTGATTGAATGTGCCGTGGCGCTCGGCGCCCTGTGCAAAGCCGATGTCGATGACGCCACGCTGGCTGCCCTGCAAACCTATGCCGCCGCAATTGGCCTCGCCTTTCAGGTGCAGGATGACATCCTTGACATCACAGGTGATACCGCCACCTTGGGCAAGCCACAAGGTTCTGACCTGGCGCTGGAGAAGAGTACCTATCCGGCCCTGCTCGGACTCGAAAATGCCCGTGAGCTGGCTCGCGAACTGCATGGGAAAGCCTTAACAGCCCTGCAATCCTTGCCCTACAATACCGACATTCTGGAAGCGTTTGCCGATTACATCATCGAGCGAACCCACTAAACGCTGGATAACAGTAACAATATGAGCGTTGATATTAGCAATTTCCCCAACCTGGCCCTCGCGGACACTCCGGTCGAGCTGCGTTCCTTGCCCAAAGATCGGCTGCCGGTGCTGTGCAACGAGCTGCGCGAATATCTGCTGCGCTCTGTCAGCCGCTCCAGCGGACACTTTGCCTCCGGTCTCGGCACGGTCGAACTGACCGTGGCCCTGCACTACGTCTACAACACCCCGTTCGATCGGCTGATCTGGGATGTGGGCCATCAGGCCTATCCCCACAAGATCCTGACCGGGCGCCGTGACCAGATCCACACCATCCGGCAGAAAGATGGCCTGCACCCCTTCCCCTGGCGCGGCGAGAGCGAGTACGACGTGCTCTCCGTCGGCCACTCCAGCACCTCCATTGGTGCGGCGCTCGGTATGGCGGTCGCCGCCGAGAGTGAAGGGCTGGGTCGCAAGGTGGTAGCGGTAATTGGTGATGGTGCCATTACCGCAGGGATGGCCTTTGAAGCGCTCAACCACGCCGGCGATGTCCATAAAGACATGCTGGTGATCCTCAACGACAACGAGATGTCCATCTCCGAGAATGTCGGGGCGCTCAACAACCATCTGGCCCGGGTCATGTCCGGCAAGCTCTACACCACCATCCGCGAAGGTGGCAAGAAGGTGCTGGCCGGTCTGCCACCGGTCAAGGAGCTGGCCAAGCGGGCCGAAGAGCACCTCAAGGGGATGGTGGTGCCCGGCACCCTGTTCGAGGAGTTCGGCTTCAACTATATCGGCCCCATCGACGGTCACGATATCGAGGCGCTGGTCGAGACCCTGCGCAACATGCGCAATCTCAAGGGCCCACAGCTGCTGCATGTCAAGACCAAGAAGGGCAAGGGTTACGAGCCGGCGGAGAAAGACCCCATCGGTTATCACGCTGTGCCCAAGTTCAATCCTGACGAGTGTTCCCTGCCGAAAGCGAGCGCCGCCAAACCAACCTTCTCCGCCATCTTTGGCCAATGGCTGTGCGACATGGCCGCCAAAGACGAGAAGCTGGTCGGTATCACCCCCGCCATGCGTGAAGGCTCGGGGCTGGTGAAATTCAGCCAGCAATATCCTGATCGTTACTTCGACGTGGCGATTGCCGAGCAACATGCGGTCACGTTCGCCGCAGGTCTCGCCATCGCCGACAAGAAGCCGGTGGTCGCCATCTATTCGAGCTTCCTGCAGCGTGCCTACGATCAGGTGATCCACGATGTGGCGCTGCAAGATCTGCCGGTGCTGTTCGCCATCGACCGGGCCGGTCTGGTGGGGGCCGATGGTCCGACCCATCAGGGGGCGTTCGACATCAGCTTCCTGCGCACCGTGCCCAACATGGTGGTGATGACGCCATCTGACGAGAACGAGTGCCGCCAGATGCTCTATACCGGCTATCTCCATCAGGGCCCTGCCGCAGTGCGCTATCCGCGCGGCAGCAGCCTGAGCGACGCCCCCATCTCGTCAGAAATGCAGGCACTGGAGCTCGGCAAGGGACGAATCCTGCGAGAGGGCAAGGGCACTGCCATTCTGGCGTTTGGCACCTTGCTGCACCACGCGAAAGCGGCGGCCGAAGCGCTCGATGCCACCTTGGTGGACATGCGCTTCGTCAAACCGATGGATGAGGCGCTGGTGCTGTCGCTGGCGGCCAGCCACGATCACTTCGTCACCATCGAAGATAATGCCATCATGGGTGGCGCCGGTTCGGCGGTGAACGAGTTGCTGATGCGCAATAAACAGTGCAAGCCGGTGCTCAACCTCGGCCTGCCGGATCGCTTCGTCGAACAGGGCACCCAGCAGGAGATCTATGCCCTGCTCGGTCTGGACGATGCAGGCATCCAGCGCAGCATCGAAAGCTGGCTGCAAGCCTGATAACGCTTGAAGCTATCAAACAAAAGAAGGGCGCCTCATTGGCGCCCTTCTTGTTCTTCATAATCTAGAACCTGTTCAAGAACTGTTGCGAGAAGTCCGTCAACAAGGTAAAGAGCAGCGCAGGAACCGGAGTATATGTGAATACATGAGGATTCCGAGCAGCACATGAGCCTTGATCACGGCCTCGCAGTAAGTTCTTGCGCAGGTTATCAACCTTTGTAGATCTTGGGGTTAAACACATCCCGCAGCCAGTCGCCCAGCAGGTTGATGACCAGCACCAGCACCACCAGACAGATTCCCGGGAAGGCGGTGATCCACCAGGAGCCGGAGAAGATGTAGTTGAAGCCGACGCTGATAAGCGAACCGAGCGAGGGCTGATCAACCGGCATCCCCAGACCGAGGAAGGAGAGCGCCGCCTCGCTCATGATGGCGTTGGCCACCTGCACGGTGGAGATAACCAGAATGGGCGACAAACAGTTGGGCAGAATGTGGCGGAACATGATGCGCGGGGCGCGGAACCCCATCACCTTGGCTGCTTCCACATACTCCTTCTTCTTCTCCGCCAACACAGAGGCGCGCACAGTACGGGCATACTGCGGCCACTCGGCGATACCGATGATCACCACCAGCATCATAATGGCAAACTTCGAGTAGAACTCGGAGCCAAAGGTTGCCTGAAAGATGGCGGAGATGATGATCGCCACCATCATGGTGGAGAACGACAGCTGCACATCGGCAAAGCGCATCAACAGGTTGTCAATGCGACCACCGAAATAACCGGCAATCAGACCGATGACGATACCGAGCACCAACTGCAGCGCCACCGCAAACAGGCCGATGGTGAGGGAGATACGGGCGCCATAGAGGATGGTGCTCCAGATATCCCGCCCTTGGTTGTCGGTACCAAGCCAGAAACGCTCCTCGCCGCCTTCGAGCCAGGAGGGGGGCAACTCGGCATCCATCAGATCAAAACTGGTCTGGTCATAGACGTTGTGCGGGGCGAGCCAGGGCGCCAGCAGCGCCGCCAGCACAAATACCACGAACACCGCAAAGCTGAACATGGCTACCTTGTCCCGCAGGAAGTAGTAGACGATGTCAGAGTTCTTGAATCGTGCCCAACGGCTTGGGCTTGCAGTTACAGCGTTACTCATGCTTACCCCTTGGCAGTCAGGTTAACGGTCGGGTTAATCAACCCGTAGAGCAGGTCGACCAGGGTATTGGTCACCACGAAGATCAGTCCCACGAAGATGACGTAGGCGGTGATGAGGGGCGTATCGACCCGGTGGATCGCCTCAAGGAACAGGAAGCCGGTGCCCGGCCACTGGAACACGCTCTCGGTCAGAATGGTGTAGGCCACCATGGTGCCGATCTGCACCCCGCCGACGGTAATGACCGGCAGCATGGTGTTTTTGAGAGCGTGCTGATAGTAGACCTTGTTGTTATCCAGCCCTTTGGCGCGGGCGAATTTGACGTACTCGGAAGAGAGCTGCTCCAGCATCTCGGAACGCACCAACCGGATAAACAGCGGCAGCATGATGGAAGAGAGCGACACCGCGGGCAGGATCAGGTGCAGGATACCATCCCAGGTGAAGAAGCCCGACTCCCAGCCCAGCAGGTTACGGGTCTCGCCGCGGCCATAGGCAGGCAGCCAGCCCAGCTGGATGGAGAAGAGGTACATCAGCATGATGGCGGTCAAAAATACCGGGATCGAGATACCGATACTGCTCCCCGCCATGATGATCTTGGTGGGAATGCTGCGCGGGCGGATCGCCGAATAGACACCGAGTGGAATGGAGACCACCACGATGATGAGCGCGGCAGCAAACACCAGTTCAAGGGTAGCCACCAGCTTGTCGAGGATCACCTCGAGAGCGGGTCGCTTGAAGAAATAGGAGGTGCCCAAATCACCATGCACCGCATTTTTCAAAAAGCGGCTGTATTTGATGAGGAAGGGATCGTTAAGGCCCATCTTCTCGCGCAACTCGTGACGCTGGGCTTCGGAGACGGATTGTCCCACCAGCTCGCGCAACGGGTCACCCAGGTTATCCTGGATGGAGAAGGCGACCAGGCTGATGACGAACATCACTATCACGGCCTGATAGAACCGTTTCAGCAGGAATGTAAACATGCTTGTCCTTCTACGTGGCCTGTGTCGTGGCACAGGCTTCTGTTAGTGGGCGGAGTGACCAGCTGACCACCCCGCCCCGTCCTTCCTTGCGACGTTCTCTTACTTGCTGACCACCAGGTCACCCAGGTAAGGGAAGTTCATCACGTTGACCACCGGCTTGATGTCGACGTTCTTCTTGGCGCCATAGGCCAGATCTTCCCAGTGCAACGGCACGTAGGCAGCATCTTCGATCAGCATGGCTTCGACCTTCTTCAGCATCTCGGCACGCTTGGCCGGATCGGTCTCGGCGTTGGCATCCATCACCAGCTTGTCAGCTTCGGCGTTGGCATAACCGGCGCAGTTGTACTGACCCATACCGGTCTTGGCGTCCTTGGTGAAGGTCAGGAACTCGAAGAAGTTCGCGGTATCTTCGGTGTCGGAGTGCCAGCCGATCAGCTGCATGTCCGCGGCGCACTTGTCAAACTCGGGCCAGTACTGGGCCACCGGCATGGTCTTCAGATCCACCTTGATGTTGATCTTGGCCAGCATGGCGGAGACAGCCTGGGCAATCTTGACGTCGTTGACGTAGCGGGCTGCCGGGGAGATGAAGGTCATCTTGAAGCCTTTCTCGTAACCGGCCTCTTTCATCAGCTCCTTGGCCTTGGCCAGATCATACTGGGGTACCAGCGCCTCGTTGTGACCGGCATAGCCTTTCGGGCTCAGCTGACCAGCAGGGGTACCGAAGCCCTTGTTGATCTTCTCGACGATGCCCACCTGGTTGATGGCGTAGTTGATCGCCTGACGCACGCGCTTGTCTTTCAGCGCCGGATTGGTGTTCTGGTTCAGCTCGATGATGATGGCACGGGTACCGGACAGGGTAACCAGCTGGGAGTCCTTGCCATTCTTCACCCGCTCCAGATCGTTCGGCGCAACCGGATAGATCATGTCCACGTCGCCACCCAGCAGGGCTGCAACACGGGTCGCATCTTCCTTGATCGGCACTACGGTCAGGTTCTCGACGTTACCCTTGGAGGCTTTATCCCAGTAGTTGGCGTTGCGGGCATAATCCAGCTTCACACCCTGCTCGCGGAACTTGACGGTGAACGGGCCAGTACCGGAGACGTGGGTAGAGGCATAGGAGTCGCCGTTTTTGACGATCTCGGCCTTGTCTTTGCCCGCTTCGGTCTTGCCGGTGTAGAACTTGGAGTCCATCGGGAAGATGTAGGTGACGGTCTGCAGCACCAGCGGGAACGGCTTGGCGGTGACAAGATCCACAGTGTAGTCATCGACCTTCTTCACTTCGCTGATGGGATCGAAGATCGCCTTGAAGTCGACGGAGGATTTCAGGCGGTTGACGGTCCACACCACGTCGTCTGCGGTGAAGTCGTTACCGGAGTGGAACTTGACCCCTTTGCGCAGGTGAAAGCGGACGGTCTTGTCATCGACACGCTCGAACTTCTCGGCCAGACGGGGCTCGAACTGCAGGTCCTGGGTGTAACGCATCAGGGGATCGAATACCAGGTGCGACATCTCCAGGGTCTGACCGGAGAGCTGCTCCTGCGGATCCAGCGAAGTGGCGTCAGAAGCGACACCCACCTTGATATCAGCGGCTGAGACACTGAAGGCGAAACCGGCGGCAAACAGCGCCAGGGCAATCTTGGACAATCCTTTCTTCATCTTGTTCTCCATGCTTTTGGCTTTCTTATGACACTTTTTTGACAAGCAGACCGGCGCATCGGCGCTCTCCTAGCTTGCGATTTCCAGCCCCTCGCGGGACATTCCCTTGAACTCCGGCATGAGGGAGATCAGCTTGCGGCTGTAGTCATGCTCGGCATTGGTAAAGAGTTTCTCGGTCTCGGCCACTTCCACCAGATGACCGTGCTGCATCACCCCGATGCGGTCGCACATCTGGCGGATCACCGGCAGATCGTGGCTGATAAACAGCATGGTGAGCTTGAGCTCCTGCTGCAGATCCTTGAGCAGGTTGAGGATCTGGGCCTGCACCGAGACATCCAGCGCCGAGGTGGGCTCGTCGCAGATAAGGAAGCGCGGGCGAGTGGCCAGGGCGCGGGCAATGGAGATGCGCTGGCGCTGACCGCCGGAGAACTCGTGGGGATACTTGACCCCGGCACCGCGGCCAAGACCGACATGATCCAGCAGATCCCCGACAATCCCCTCGATCTGGCTCTCGCTGCTCGCCAGCTGGTGAAAGCGGATCGGCTCGGCAATGATGTCACGTACCTTCATCCGCGGGTTCATCGAAGAGTACGGGTTCTGGAATACCATCTGCATCTGGCGACGCAACGGGCGGCGCTCGCGCTCGCTCTTGAGAGCGGTCAGATCGATCCCCTCAAAGACGATTTTGCCGGTATCAGGCGGATAGAGACCGGTGATGGCGCGGGCAATGGTCGATTTGCCGGAGCCCGACTCCCCCACCAGACCGAAGGTCTCCCCTTCGAAGATCTCGAAGCTGATGTTGTTGCAGGCACGCACATACTGGCGGCGGCTCGGGAAGATGGAGTCCTTGGTGACAAACTTCAGATCGACATTCTCCACCCGCAGCAGCGCCCCTTCATAGGCACGCTCGTCCTGACTCTGACCGAGCCAGTGGGTCTTGAGGTCGATATTGGTATCCGGCGCGCTGGCATCCTCGATATAGGAGACCAGCGGGAAACGCACCAGCTTCACATCGGAGCGGGGTACCGCCGAGATGAGGCTGCGGGTATAGGGGTGATTGGGGCTGCCCAGCACCTGTTCGGTCAGGCCGAACTCCACCAGATCGCCGCGATACATCACCGCCACCTTGTCGGTAACGTTGGAGACCACCCCCATGTCGTGGGTCACCAGCATGCAGCCCACCTGACGCTCTTTGCAGAGGGCGCGGATAAGCTGGAGGATCTGATCCTGAATGGAGACGTCGAGCGCCGTGGTCGGCTCGTCGGCGATGATCAGCTCCGGATCGCAGGAGAGCGCGATGGCGATAACCACCCGCTGACGCATGCCACCGGAGAACTGGTGTGGATACTGCTTGATGCGCAGCTCCGGCTGCGGAATCCCCACTGCCCCCATCAGCTCCAATGCCTTGGCAAAAGCAGCTTCGCGAGAGAGGTCGGTATTGGCCAGAATGGTCTCCACCAGCTGATGCTCAACGGTGAACAGCGGGTTGAGGGAGGTCATGGGGTCCTGGAAGATGAACCCGATACGGGAGCCACGGATGGCCCGCATCTCGTTCTGGCTCTTGCCGGAGATAAGCTCGCCATTGAGATAGATATCGCCACGAGCGATACGGCCCGGCGGGCTCAGGAGATCGATAACGGCGTTGCCGATGGTGGACTTGCCGGCGCCGGATTCACCGACCACCCCGACAATCTCACCCTTTTCGATAGAGAAAGAGAGATCCTTCACCGCGGCCAGCACCCCGTAGCGGGAGGGGTACTCGATCCGCAAGTTCTTTACTTCGAGCAAGGACATGTTTACCTCTGCGGGGGACATCCGTCCCAAATAATTCGTCCGTAAATCAGCCGCAGATGCCGGTTGTTACCTTGGGCAATATTTGCTCAATCCATGAGGCAGCGAAACCAGCGATCCGGGCGGGTTTTTTGCATTTTTTTGGAATAACCCGCGAGTAACTTAGACGGTTTGACCACGGGTGTAAATGATTGAGTTATACAATTCCGCAATGTTTTGTGCAGATAACCACCAATTCGGCAGAGATAAATGATGATTTTCATCACACAAATGGCCGGTGCGTCCGTACATCTATTGGTATCATTACTTTAATTTCAACAACAACGCAACAAGCAGCATTTATCACTATTTCCAAAACAATCACAAGCCCCGAATGAGTAGTGAATATTTATGTGAAATGGATGATAAACGGCAGCATATGCCGATGAATGAAAATTAAGCAGATATAAATCGGGGGATGCCAGAACGGTCATCCCCCGGAAGATGGCTCTCAACCGAGCCAGAATGCCAGTAATTGCATACAAAACAGGGCGAACAGGCCGGCGATCAGATCGTCCAGCATGATGCCCAGGCCACCGTGGATCCGGCGATCAAACCAGGAGATGGGCCAGGGCTTGAGCACATCAAACAACCGGAACAGCGCGAAGCCCGCCACCACCCACTCCCAGCCGGCAGGCGCGGCGATCATGGTGACGCCAAAACCGATCACCTCGTCCCAGACGATGGCGCCGTGATCCGGCATACCGATGGCATCGGTGGCGCTCTGGCAGATACGGATCCCCACAACAAAACCCACCGCCAGCAAGGCGATAAACCAGTGGGTCGGCAGCCCGCTCACCAGCAGGTAGAGCGGAATGGCCGCCAGGGTGCCCATGGTGCCCGGCGCTTTGGGGCTGAGACCGGAACCAAACCCCACCGCCAAAAAGTGAAGCGGATTTTTCAGATCCAGTCGTGTCAGCTCGGGCTTTATCCTGAACAAACTCATGCGAAGTGATCCCACCCTTTCAGTTGCAGCTCGACCGCTTGGTCGCCACGCAGGTAGTCGATGCCCGGCTCGCCCGCCACGATGCGGCCGATACGGCTGAACTTGACCCCGCTGTGGGCCAGCGCCGTATCGAGCGCGCCGCGGTGCTCCTCCGGTACGGTGAAGCAGAGCTCGTAGTCATCGCCACCGGCCAGCGCCAGTTGCCACGCCTCCTGCTCGCTCACCGCATCCTGCAGCACCGGCGAGAGCGGCAGCAGATCGAGATCGATCTGGGCCCGCACGCCGGAGGCCTTGAGGATATGGCCGAGATCCGATGCCAGCCCGTCGGAGAGATCCAGCGCACTGCCCGCCAGCCCGCGCAGCGCCTGACCGGCCAGAATGCGGGGATGGGGATGGTCGAGCCGTGGCAGCACCGCAGCCAGCTGGTTCTCGTTGAGGGTGCGTTTGCCCAGCAGGTGGGAGAGCGCCAGCGCGGCATCACCCAGAGTGCCGGTCACATAGATGCCGTCACCGGCTTTGGCACCGCTGCGCATCAGGGCGCGCCCGGCAGGCACCGACCCCTTCACCGAGATGGTGATGGAGAGCGGCCCGCGGGTCATGTCTCCGCCCACCAGCGCCACATTGTAGTACTCGGCCAGCTCCAGAAACCCTTCGGCAAAACCGGCGACCCAACCTTCGTTGATGGCAGGCAAGGTCAGCGCCAGCGATACCCAGCGCGGCTCGGCCCCCATGGCGGCGAGATCGGAGAGATTGACCGCCAGCGCCTTGTAGCCGAGATCCACCGGATCCATGTCGGGAAAGAAGTGTACGCCGCTCACCAGCGTGTCGGTGCTCACCGCCAGCTGGGTATCGGGGGGCAGGGTCAGCAGGGCACAGTCATCTCCAGGGCCCATCACCACGTCCTTGCGGGCGTGGGGGACCTTGAAGTACTTATCAATCAGCTCAAATTCACCCATACAGTAAAAAGCCAGCAATAAGCTGGCTCCTCTCTTAGATGCTGACGGACAGCAGGATCAACGCTTGTTCAGCGACTTGATCACCTTGTCCAGTACACCGTTGACAAACTTGTGGCTGTCATCGGCAGCAAAAGCTTTGGCCAGCTCGATCGCTTCGTTGATGACCACGCGCGGCGGTACATCATCACGACGGGTCAGCTCGTAGGTCGCCAGACGCAGGATCGCCTTGTCCACCATGTCCACTTCTTCCAGCGGACGGGAGAGGAAAGGTGCAAACACCTTGTCCAGCTCGCTGCAGTGGAGGGCTACCCCGAACAGCAGATCGCGGAAATAGTTCAGGTCTACACCCTTGGTGTCCTGATCGATCTTGAACTGCTCTTCGATGTCACCCACGTTAGCCTTGGTCATCTGCCACTGGTAGATGGCCTGGGTGGCGCAATGGCGGGCTTTACGGCGCTCAGACGGTTTCAATGTACTTCTCCTCGTTACACGTCCAGTTCTTTCAGGACGTTGATCATTTCGAGCGCTGCCAGTGCAGCCTCTGCACCCTTGTTACCCGCCTTGGTACCTGCACGCTCGATGGCTTGTTCAATGTTTTCAGTGGTCAGCACACCGAAGGCAACGGGAATTTCATATTCCATCATTACCTGGGCCATGCCCTTGCTGTTCTCGTTTGCCACCAGGTCGAAGTGGTAGGTGCCGCCACGGATGACAGTACCGACCGCCACGATGGCATCGTATTGACCACTCTTGGCCAGCTTCTTGATGACCAATGGCATTTCAACCGCGCCCGGCACTTTTACCAGTGTCAGGTTGCTGTCCTGCACTTGACCTTGACGCTTCAGTACGTCCACCGCGCCGTTCACCAGACTGTCGTTGATGAAGCTGTTGAAACGGGCAACAACAATAGCAACGCGCGCCTCAGGAGCGGCGATATTTCCTTCGATAACCTTCATTGGAAATCCTGTATCTGTGCAATCAAAAGGGCCGGAGTCAAAAGTGCGCACATTCTAGCACAACAGACCCACGACAAAAACCATGGCCGCAATAGACGGCCATGATCGCGATTTAACCAGTCCGGCGCGCTTACTCGCCGGTAAATTCCACGACTTCCAGACCGAAACCGCCCGGAAGGGGATGGTACTTCTCTGGTAGAACGTTACTCGCCAACGTACTCAACCACTTCCAAACCGAAACCACCCGGAAGGGGATGGTACTTCTCTGGTGGAGCTTTACTCGCCGACGTACTCAACCACTTCCAGACCGAAACCACCGAGGGCATGGTACTTCTTCGGCGAGCTCAACAGGCGCATCTTGCTCACGCCGAGCGCCTTGAGGATCTGGGAACCGACACCCACCCGGCGCGAGGTGCCCTGCCACTTGGCTCCTTCCGGTGCCAACCCCTTGTCGGCGGCTTCAAAACCCTTGACCCTAGCCAGCAGCTCGGCGCCATGGGATTCCGCCCCCAAAATCACCAGCACGCCGCCCTCGTCAGCAATGCGGGCCATGGATTTGGGCAGCGGCCAGCTGCGGGCAGCATGGCGGTCGGTCAGCAGCAGATCGCTCAGCACATCGTGCAGATGGACGCGCACCAGAGTCGGCTGGTCAGCCTGTACCTCACCCTTTTTCAGGGCGAAGTGAACCTGATTGTCGATGGTGTCACGGAAGGTGATGAGGTCGAACTCGCCAAACTCGGTGGGCAGCTTGCACTCGGCCACCTTCTCGACCGTGGTCTCGTGCTGGTTGCGGTACTCGATAAGGTCGGCGATGGTGCCGAGCTTGATGCCGTGCTCCTCGGCAAAGATCTCCAGGTCAGGACGGCGCGCCATGGTGCCATCTTCGTTGAGGATCTCGACGATGACGGCGGCAGGCTCGAAACCGGCTAGACGAGCCAGATCGCAGCCCGCTTCGGTGTGACCGGCACGGGTCAGCACGCCGCCATCCTGCGCCATCAGCGGGAAGATGTGGCCCGGCTGCACCAGATCAGCCGCCTTGGCATTGGCCGCCACAGCCGCCTGCACGGTCACCGCGCGATCGGCGGCTGAGATACCTGTGGTCACCCCTTCGGCCGCCTCGATGGAGACGGTGAAGGCGGTGGAGAACTGGGCATTGTTGCGATCCACCATCAGCGGCAGCGCCAATTGCTTGCAGCGATCCCGGGTCAGGGTCAGGCAGATGAGGCCACGGCCGTAGCGGGCCATGAAGTTGATATCCTCCGGACGGACGCAGGAAGCGGCCATGATGAGGTCCCCTTCGTTCTCCCTGTCTTCGTCATCCATCAGGATCACCATCTTGCCAGCCTTGATATCGGCAATGATTTCCTGGGTTGTGCTCAGCGCCATGGGCTACTCCATCAGTGTGCTTGGGGGTTGAGCCCGCAGGCTCAACGCAAATGCGAGTGTATGTTGCTCTAGATTGGGGCTAGCGGCCCCATTTCAATCAGAGCGGGATCACAGAAAATCGTTTTGGTGGCCAGATTCAGCGCACACCGTCAGAGAAAACCGGCCTTGGCCAGGGTCTCCATAGTCAGGGTCGAGGCGCTGCTCTCCTGACTTTTCCCCATCATCAGTCGCTCCAGATAGCGGGCGATCTGATCGACCTCGAGGTTGACCTTGTGACCCGGCTTCCAGCTGGCGATGGTGGTCTCCTGCGCAGTGTGGGGCACGATCGTCAGGCGAAACAGGTCGCCCTGCACCGCGTTGACCGTGAGGCTGATGCCATCCACCGCAATGGAGCCCTTCTCGGCGATATAGCGGGAGAGTTCCCCCGGCGCCTTGATCCAGTACTCGATGGCGCGGCCGCTGCTGGAGACGCTTTTCACTTCCCCTACCCCGTCCACATGGCCGGAGACCAGATGGCCGCCGAGACGGGAGGTGGGCATCAGCGCCTTCTCGAGGTTGACCCGATCGCCCACTCTGGCGGCGGCAAAGCCGGTACGGGAGAGAGTTTCCAGCGACACATCGGCGGTATAGCTCTTGTCGCCCAGCGCCACCACGGTGAGGCAGACGCCGTTGGTAGCGATGGAGTCGCCCAGTTTGACGTCGCTAAAATCCAGACCCGGGGCGTGCACGGTGAGGGCCATGTCCTCCCCCTGACGACGCAGTTCGGCCAGGGTACCCACCGCTTCGATAATTCCGGTAAACATGCAGATCACCTTGCTGATGACGGGGGCAACAGATGCCCCCTTGAACATTGAAAGATCAGGCTATTTTGGCGGTAATGCGAATATCCGGCCCCACCATGCGCACATCCTTGATGGCGAGCTTGGGCGCCTGGAACAGCCGGGTCAGGCCGGGCAGATGGAACAGGCCGCGCCCCTCGTCGCCCATCAGTTTGGGCGCCTGATAGAGCACCAGCTCATCCACCAGCCCTTTTTCCAGCAGAGCGCCGCAGAGCCGCGGGCCCGCCTCGACCAGAACCGAGTTGACGTTCTGCTTGGCCAGCAGCATGAACAGGCTGACCAGATCCAGCTTGCCATCCAGCAGCGGCAGCTCCAGCTGCTGCACCCACGAAGGCCACTCGCCAGCTGCCTTGTGGCGGGCCAGCAGCACCGGGCTCTCGCTCTGGAATAACGGCAGATCTGGGGTAAGCCGGTTTTGCGAATCGACGATGACCCGCAGCGGCTGGCGCAGGGTCTCCTTGGGATAGCTCGCCTTCACCGAGGGGGGCAGCTCGTCCCAGCGCACGGTCAGGGAGGCACCATCGGCCAGCACGGTTTCAGCGCTGGAGAGCACCGCATCGTGACGGGCCCGCAGTCGTTGCACATCGCGGCGCGCATCCGGGGAGGTGATCCACTGGCTCTCACCGCTCGCCATGGCGGTGCGGCCATCGAGGCTGGCTCCCAACTTGACGGTCACTCGCGGGAAGGCGGTACGCATCCGCTTGAAAAAGCCCGGGTTGAGTGCTTCCGCTTCACTCGCCAGCAGGCCGAAATCGGTCTTGATGCCCGCTTCGGAGAGCATACGCAGGCCACGCCCACCCACCTGGGGATTGGGATCGACCATGGCCGCCACCACCCGGGCTACGCCAGCATTGATCAGCGCCTCGGCGCAGGGGGGAGTACGACCGTGATGGGAGCAGGGTTCGAGGGTTACATAGGCGGTAGCGCCACGGGCGTTGTCACCGGCGGCGCGCAGGGCGTAAACCTCGGCATGGGGCTCGCCCGCCTTCTGATGCCACCCTTCGCCAACCACCACACCATCTTTGACCAGCACGGCACCGACGCAGGGGTTGGGGGCCGTGGTGTAGCGGCCGCGGCGGGCCAGTTCGAGGGCCCGACTCATCCATTGGTAATCATCTTGACTAAACATTCGGGCTCCTGTTTTCAACAACATCCAAGCCGTATCGCATCAGGTAACTGGCTTCGTTACCGCATCCGATGACACTTCGTGAATCGAGCCTGCTTCAGGGACGATTTATTTTTCCAGCTTGGCAATCTCTTCGCCGAACTCGCGAATATCTTCGAAGCTGCGATAGACGGAGGCAAAGCGGATATAGGCCACCTTGTCCAGACTCTTGAGCTCATCCATCACCAGATTGCCTACCAGCTCGGAGGCGACTTCACGCTCGCCGGTGGCACGCAGGCGGGATTTGATATGGTTGACCGCCTTTTCGATGGCCTCCATGCTCACCGGCCGCTTCTCCAGCGCCCGCAGGATGCCGGCGCGCAGCTTGTCTTCGTTGAACGGCTCGCGGGAACCGTTGGACTTGATGACGCGGGGCATCACCAGTTCGGCCATCTCGAAGGTGGTAAAACGCTCGTGACAGAGCAGACACTCACGACGGCGGCGCACCTGATGGCCTTCTGCCACCAAGCGGGAATCGATCACCTTGGTATCAACCGCACTACAGAATGGGCAATGCATCGGACCTCCGGCGTTAATGGAACAGGGACCGGCCCGGCGGGCCAGGATCTAGGTCGGCCAGTGTAGCACGGCCATCCAAAACCGGTAAAAGCCAGAAAAAACAATGCCACCCGCAGGTGGCATTGGTCTCAAACCGAACGGTCTGGCTTATCAGCCATAAACCGGGAAGCGGCGGCAGATATCCAGCACCTTCTCGCGCACGATGGCCAGCACGGCATCGTTGTCGTGGTTGTCCAGTACGTCGCAGATCCAGTGGGTCAGCTCGATGGACTCGGCTTCCTTGAAACCACGGCGGGTGATGGCCGGGGTACCGATCCGCACACCGGAGGTGACGAACGGGGAACGCGGGTCGTTGGGCACGGAGTTCTTGTTGACGGTGATGTTGGCTTTGCCCAGCGCAGCGTCAGCATCCTTACCGGTCAGCTCGCGGCCGATCAGATCAACCAGCATCAGGTGGTTGTCGGTACCGCCGGAGACGATCTTGTAACCGCGCTCGATAAAGGTGGCAGCCATCGCCTTGGCGTTTTTCACGACCTGAGCCTGATAGGTCTTGAACTCCGGCTCCAGCGCCTCTTTGAAGGCAACAGCTTTACCGGCGATGACGTGCATCAGCGGGCCGCCCTGACCACCCGGGAAGACGGCAGAGTTGAGCTTCTTGTAGAGCTCTTCGTCGTCAGCGGCGGAGAGGATCAGACCACCGCGCGGACCTGCCAGGGTCTTGTGAGTGGTAGAGGTGACCACGTGAGCGTGGGGAACCGGGTTCGGGTAGACGCCAGCGGCAATCAGACCAGCCACGTGAGCCATGTCGACGAACAGGTAGGCACCGACCTTGTCGGCGATTTCGCGCATGCGGGCCCAGTCAACGATGCCGGAGTAGGCAGAGAAGCCACCGATCATCATCTTCGGCTTGTGCTCGACAGCCTGACGTTCCATGTCGTCGTAGTCGATCTTGCCGGACTCATCGATACCGTAAGGCACGATGTTGTAAAGCTTGCCGGAGAAGTTGACCGGAGAGCCGTGGGTCAGGTGACCGCCGTGGGCCAGGTTCATGCCCAGTACGGTGTCGCCCGGCTGCAGCAGAGCCATGTAAACGGCGCTGTTGGCCTGAGAGCCGGAGTGCGGCTGCACGTTGGCGTAAGTGGCACCGAACAGCTCTTTGGCGCGCTCGATAGCCAGGGTTTCGACCACATCCACATACTCGCAACCACCGTAGTAACGCTTGGAGGGGTAACCTTCGGCGTACTTGTTGGTCAGCTGGGAGCCCTGGGCTTCCATGACACGGGGGCTGGTGTAGTTCTCAGACGCAATCAGCTCGATATGCTCTTCCTGACGACGGGTTTCGTCTGTGATGGCCTGCCACAATTGCGGATCATAATTGGCGATGGTCATGTCACGTTTCAACATCCGTTTCTCTCCTGAAAATCGTTTGCGCGTTAGGTGAAGTGGGCGCGGGCATTGTAACGTGAGCTGGATCAAAGAGACAGTCCAACCACCTAAAAAAATGTTGAATTTATGTTGTAAAAAGCAAGATTCCCTCCCCGTTCAATACCCTGGCCGCTCCGCCAAACGACTCATTTTTCATCCCGCTGCGGGCGGGCAAAACCCGAAGGGGATCACAACGCCCTCTTTATCCATCCTGTAACATATTCATTCGAAACAAATTTAATGATGATGGAGCTGATTGCAGCCATGCATCCGAGGGGCTGCACCTAACCGGAGGAGTTCAAGATGGACCATCTGCTGACATTCGTGATCCTGGCTGTCTTTTTTCTGTTCTACTGGGTCTACTACACCAGCCAACGCAAACATCTCCCCACCACCTCGTGGGAGCAACTCCCCACCAAAGCCGAATATCTGGCGGCCCACCCTGAATCAGTCGATGGCGATATCATCTTCTGTTATCACTGCGGCCACCACGAGTTGCTGGAGGTAGGAATGGTGCACCTGACCGATTTTCGCCGGGAATGGGTCTGTGCCAAGTGCAAGCAGGTGCTGTTTCGGGAGATCGAATAACAGCGCAGGGGCTGGCCCCCTCCCTAAACGTTGTGCATCGCCAGCAGGGATCAGAACTGCGCATCCCTGTTGGCCGTCAGCCACTGCTGCAACCCGCTCACCGCCGCGTCAAATTGCGCCCCGATTGTCGCAGGCTCCCCGCCTCCCACCTCAAGAGCCGCACAGTGGCTGGCAAATTCGGTCAACCCCAGCGCCAGCGCACTCCCCTTGAGCTTGTGCGCCAGCTGACGTTGCTCTTTCCCCTCACCCTGAGCCAACTTATCCACCAACACCCGCCCTTGCGACTCAAACAGCGCGACCAGCTGGCGGATCCGCGCCATGCCGAGCAGGGGCAGATCGGCGTCCAGCACCGGATTGGCCCACTCAGGCTGGTTAGTTGGGGGCGCGGCTGCTGATAATTGCACCCGCGGCTCAATAGCGGCGCCCTCTTGCCGAAACAGCTGATCGATGGCGTTCGCCAGCACCGCCAGCCGCACCGGCTTGCCGACAAAATCGACAAACCCGGCGGCAAGGCAGTGGCGGATATCCTCCGGATACATCTGGGCCGAGATGGCGATGGCGGGCAGCGGCCGCTCATGCATCTCCTCGCTGATGGCTGCCAGATCCTCGCGCAGGGTCATACCGTCCATATCGGGCAGATTGATATCGAGCAGCGCCAGCTCGAAGGGGCGCTCGGTCACCAGCGCCAGCGCGCTGCGACCATCCTCCGCCAGGGTGACGCGATGGCCGAGGCGGGTCAGCATGCCGTGCGCCACCAACCGGTTGATCTCGTTATCCTCCACCAGCAGGATGTCACGGGACTGGCCAAGGTGCAGCGGTTGCGCCTCGGCAGGCAGCTGGGCACTCGAGCGTTGCAACGGCAGACTGAAGCTGAATTCACACCCCTTGCCCGGTTCGCTGGCAAGGATAAGCTCGCCCCCCATGGCGGCCACCAGCTTGCGACTGATCGCCAACCCCAGCCCGGTGCCGCCCTGATGGCCTATATCGCGCTTGCGCTGGCGAAACGCCTCGAACACCGCCGCCTGCTCATCGGCCGGAATGCCGGGGCCGGTATCGCGCACCACAAACCGGATGCAGGGCTCGGCGCAAGGGCCTTGGCAGGCAAGAGGCGCCACCGTCAGGGTAATCTGGCCACGGGCGGTAAACTTGACCGCATTGCCGAGCAAGTTGCCGAGCACCTGGCGCAGCTTGCCCAGATCCCCCTCGACCACAGGCGCCAGCCCGGGCGCATATTCCAGCGCCAGGGTGACCCCCTTGGCCGCTGCCTTTGGCCGAAACAACGCGCTGAGCTCATCCACCAGCTGGAACAGGGGGAAGGGCTCGCGGCGCGCCTCCACATGGCCCGCTTCTATCTTGGAGTAGTCGAGAATGTCGTTGAGGATCTCCAGCAGGGATTCGCCACTGTGCTCGATGGCGGCCAGATAGCGCTGCTGGGTCTCGCTGAGATGGGTATCTTCCAGCAGCGTCAGGCCCCCGAGAATGCCGTTCATGGGGGTGCGGATCTCGTGGCTCATGGTGGCGAGAAACACCGACTTGGCGCGGTTGGCCTGTTCTGCCTCGGCGCGGGCCTGCCGCTGCTTCTCCACCTCCTCATTGAGCCGCTCGTTGGCGTGGCTGAGCTGGCCGGTGCGCTCCTCGACCCGCGACTCCAGCTCGCGCTGATAACGGCCCAGCTCAACCGCATTGTCACGAAACACCTGCAGGGCCCGCCCCAGCTCCGCCAGCTCATCGCGCCCGGTGCTGGCGATCGGCTCAAGGGGAGCCAGATCCCCGCGCGCCAACCGGCTCATCCCCGCCACCGCCCGTTGCAGCGGCCAGACGATCCGGCCATAGACCATGCGCCACATCAACAGCATCAGCAGTAGCAGGGTGAGCAGGCCAATGGCCATCAACGCCTGCTCCAGCAGCCTGAGGCGCTGGCTTAGCGCCTGCTGGCTCTGCCCCAACGAATCGCGGGCAAGGCTAACCAGCTCTCCGACCTGCTGGTTGAGGCTGCTCATCAGGGCTTCGTTGGCATTGGCCAGCACCCGCAGCGCCTCCCCCTTGCCGAGCCAGTCGCTGCGCAGTTGCACCAGCTTGTCGCTCTGCGCCAGCACGGTCAGCGCCTGCTCCACCGCCTGCCTGCGGGCCGGATCGGTCACTGCCCCGGCCCGCAGTTGCAAGATGGCCAGCTCCCGCTGCCCCTCTTGCAATAGCGTTTGCAACTGTTCCTGCCGTTCGCTGCGCCACATCTCCTCGATACGCTGCTGCTGCATCAGGGTGCGATGACGCAGCTCGGTCATCTGCTCCAGCCAGTCGAGATCCTGCTCCAGCAGGCGGTCCAGCGTCCGGGCCGCCTGCGCACCTTGCTGTTGGTAGAGGGAACCCAACCCCGCCACCATCACGGTTTCGGCATTCTCCATCTGGCTTCTCGCCAGCTCGGCGATCTGCCCGGCTGCCGCCACCAGACGGGCCCGCTGCGCTTCACCCTGCGCCATCAGGGTCAACCGCTCCCCCACCAGCCAGCCCTGCTGGCCCAGATTGCCGATGATGCTCTGACTGAGCTGATCGAGGCTTGTTGAACCCTGCCCACGGCCAAGTTGCGCCAGCACCTGTTGCAGTTGTTGCCCCTGCAGGGTGAGCAAGCGTCCCTGATGCTCCCGCTCCTGCTCGCTGGTTGCGGTGGCCAGCAGCCGTGACGCGCTCTGGATCTCGCCGCTGAGGCGAGAGAGCGTGCGCGCCAGCTCCTGATCGGCCAGAGTCTGCTGCACCCCTTGCTCCAGCTGGCGCAGATGGCTAAGCCCCACCCAACCCAGCAGGGAAGCACTCAGTGTGAGTAATGCCATCAAGGAGAAGGCCAGCAGCAACTTGCCACCCAGGCCGGAAAAGATTCTCACGGGAAGTCCCTTGGTTGTGGTCGGCTTTGACCGGATAATATGGCCCAACACTTTAACAAAACCCCTGACCATGCGAAGCGTCTATCTCTCCCCGTTGTTGCTGATCTGGTTGCTAATGCTTCCCCGCGCCGCCCTCGCCTTTACGGTCGATATCTGGCCCGGCGGCGAATTCAGCGGCCAGCCGCTGCGCCAGCAGTGGCCGGAACCCGCTGCGGCAACCAAATCGCTGACCCTCTGTGCCCTCTACCCCCATCTGCGCGACGCCTACTGGCTTTCGGTCAATCAGGGCATGGTAGACGAAGCGAAGCGGCTGGGAGTCAAGTTGCAGATCCACGAAGCGGGGGGCTATGGCGCCCTCGCCGAGCAGCGCCAGCAGTTGCTGCGCTGCGTGCAGGAAGGGAGCGACGCCATCTTGCTCGGCGCGGTGAGCTATCAGGGCTTGCGCGAGGCCATCAAGGTCACACCGCTGCCGCTCTTTGGGTTGGTCAACGATCTGCCCAGCGGTCTGGTGCAGGCCAAGGTGGGGGTCTCCTGGTACCAGATGGGCTGGCAAATCGGCCACTGGCTGGCGCAGCGCCACCCCGCCGGTAGCAAACCGGTCTCGGTTGCCCTCTTCCCCGGCCCGCAGGCGAGCGGCGGCAACAACTTCGTAGAGCCGGGCTTTGCCGATGCCATCAAGGGGAGCGCCATCAAGCTGGTCACCACCGAGCGCGGCGACAACAGCCGGGAAATCCAGCGCACGCTGGTGCAGCAGACGCTGGCCCGCTATCCCGGCCTCGACTATCTGGTGGGGGGCGCCATCGCAGCTGAAGTGGCCGTCAACGAACTGTCACAGCGCCATCTCGACAGGCCTCAGGTGCTGAGCACCTACTTCAGCCACGGGGTACAGCGGGGCCTGCGCCGGGGCAAGATCCTGGCCGCCAACAGCGATCAGATGCGGCTGCAGGGGCGCCTTGCGGTCGCTCAGGCGGTCTGCCTGCTGCAACACCCTGATGCCAATGCCGAGCAGTGCCCTCGGGTGATGGGGCCACCCATTCTGACGCTGTCTGCGCCGCTGGCCGACCCCGCCGATTCCCTCTCGGATGGCGCTTTTCGTCCCGTCTATCGGGTCGAATAGCCGTTCCAAATCCGATCAGCACACTCAAGGAGAAGAGATGAAAGAGTTACATGCCAGCTGCCTGTGCGGCGCCGTCGCCCTGACCCTGCCGGATCAGTTCGACTACATGGGTAACTGCCACTGCAGCGAATGCCGCAAGTTTTCAGGGGGAGATTACGCCTCGGTCGGCGGACTGGATGGCAACAAGGTCACCATAGTGAAGGGGGAAGAGGCCATCGGCCGCTACCGGAAATCGGCAGAGACCACCCTGGCATTCTGTCGTCACTGCGGCTCCAGCCTGTTCAGCCAGAAGAGCAGCAGCGGCAAGATCAATCTGCGGTTGCGGGTACTGGACGATGTGCCGAGCCAGCGACCCGCATTTCACATCTTCGTCGGCTCCAAGGCGCCCTGGCACCAGATTGGCGACGACTGCCCGCAATTTGATACCCGCCCGCCGGTCTGATACCCGGTCAAACAGGCCAGGGCCACCGCAACGGAGTCAGGAGGCTATCTCGCCGGCAAACAGATAGCCTTCACCATGGACGGTGACAAACAGCTGGGGATCCCGCGGATCCGCTTCCATCTTGCCACGCAGCCGCCGGATCAACACATCTATGGTGCGATCGCTCGGGCCATCGCCGCGATGGCTGATAAGGGTCAGGATCCGCTCCCGACTGAGCACCCGCCCGGCATGGGCGACAAAGGCCACCAGCACTTCATATTCGGCCTTGGTCAGGCGCACCGGCACTCCGTCCTTGCTGAGCTGGCGACGGGGGATGTCAAAACGCCAGGGGCCAAAGCGCACCGCATCGTCAGCCACCGCAGGCTCGCTCGGCGCGGCGGCCGCCAGCGAGATCCGCCACAGCAGATTCTTGACCCGCACCAGCAGTTCCCTGAGCTCGAACGGCTTGGTGACATAGTCGTCGGCCCCCATCTCGAGGCCGACAATCCGGTCCACCGCATCGCTGCGGCCGGTGACCAGAATGATCCCCACCGTGCTGCGCGCCCGCAGTTCACGGGTCAGCAGCAGACCATCTTCCCCCGGCAGGTTGATATCCAGCATCACCAGATCGACTGTTTGTTCCGCCAGCACG
Source organism: Aeromonas sp. 600724 (assembly GCF_049175135.1). Classification (NCBI taxonomy): domain Bacteria; kingdom Pseudomonadati; phylum Pseudomonadota; class Gammaproteobacteria; order Aeromonadales; family Aeromonadaceae; genus Aeromonas; species Aeromonas sp. 600724. The sequence continues at coordinate 200,604 of NZ_JAAKUM010000005.1, forward strand.
GCGCGCATCTCCTGGCCGTTTTCGACCGCCGTCACCCGATAGCCCTCCCGCTCGAAATAGCCGGTCAGCTTCTCGCGGGTAACCGCATCATCTTCAACAACCAGAATGTGGTAGCTCATGGGCAGGGTTCACGATGGTCGACAAGGGAGGATTATTCTATTCACATTTTGTCATAAATACCCCTATTTCATTAATTTGTGGCGGCAGCCCTGTTCACAACGCATCCCTATCATGGCTCCCATCAAAAAAGTGATGTGAGAGAGCATGATGAAAAAACTGTGGCACTTCCTGCGCACCCCCAGCCGTCGCTGGTCGGTACTGGCGCTGCTTCTGGTGGGCGTCGGCGTCACCCTCGCGGGCACCGTCGGCCTGCACTACGGCTTTGAGAAAACCAGCAGCCTCGAATTCTGTATCTCCTGCCACTCCATGAAAGACACCGTCTATCCGGAGTACAAGGAGTCCATCCACTTCAAGAATGCCTCCGGGGTACAGGCGGTCTGTACCGACTGTCACCAGCCGAAGGACTTTGTCGGCAAGGTGGCCCGCAAGATGGAGGCGGCCAACGACCTCTATCAGGAGTACATAGGCCACAGCATCGACACCCAGGAGAAGTTCGAGGACCGGCGCCTGCATCTGGCCGAGAAGGTGTGGGCACGGATGAGCAGCCAGAACTCCAAGACCTGCAAGTCCTGCCACAGCTACGACAACATGGATCACGCCAAGCAGTCCCCGGCGGCAGCGCAGGCGATGAAAGATGCGGCGGCGAAGAACATGAACTGCATCGAGTGCCACAAGGGCATCGCCCACGAACTGCCCAACATGGCGGGGGGCTTCCGGGCCACTTACGCCACCCTGGTCAACGACGCGCAAGAGGCGCCAGCCGCCGAGACCCTCTACAACCTGGGTGAAAAAGATCTCTACGCCAGCGAACAGAGCACCGACCCGGTCGGCAAACTGCTGCCTGCCTCCCGCATCGATGTCGTAGACCGCAGCGGCGATCGCCTCAAGGTGACCATCGAAGGGTGGCGCGAGAGCGACGGCAAGGGCCGGGTGCTGAGCGAATACATGGGCAAGCGGGTCTTCGTCGCCACCATCCGTGACGAACTGAAAGCGAGCGAGAAAGTGCTCAAACAGGAGACCGACAGCGCCACTCATATCAAGTGGGAGCAGGTTCAGGTGCAGGCCTGGGTCGATGGCAAGGGCTTTGAGTCCTCGCTCAAGCCGATCTGGGATTACGCCGGCGAGATGTACAAATCCACCTGCAACTCCTGCCACGGCGCGCCGGATCCCGCTCACTTCACTGCCAACGGCTGGATCTCGGGGCTCAAGGCGATGTCTGCCTACTATCGCCTGAGCAAGGAAGAGGAGCGCACCCTGCTCAAATACCTGCAAAACCATGCCGCCGATACCGGTGGTCAGGGCAGCCACTAAGTCCGGATTCGAAAGAGGAATAACAAGATGATCAATATTTCCCGTCGTGGTTTTCTGGGTGGCTTGCTGGCCAGCGGTGCCTCTGCCCTGATCGGCCCCTCCCTGCTCGGTCGCGCCGTGATGGCCGCCGAGTCTGGCGACAAGCTGGTGCAGTCCGGCTCCCACTGGGGCGCCTTCCGTGCCCGGGTGGTCGATGGGCGCTGGGTCGAGACCCAGCCGTTCGAGCATGACAAGCACCCCACCGACATGCTCAAGGCCTTGAGTGAGGTGGTCTACAACCCCTCCCGCATCCGCTACCCCATGGTGCGGCTGGACTGGCTGCGCAAGGGGCACCAGTCCGACACCAGCGAACGTGGCCAGAACCGCTTCGTGCGGGTGACCTGGTCCCAGGCGCTGGACTTCTTCTATCACGAGCTGGAGCGGGTGCAGAAGATCTATGGCCCGAGCGCCCTCTATGCCGGCCACTCCGGCTGGCAGTCGGTGGGCAAACTGCATTCCGCTGGTGCCATGCTGGGGCGCGCCATGAACCTGCACGGCACCTATCTGGCCAAGGCTGGTGACTACTCCACCGGTGCCGCCCAGGTGATCCTGCCCCACGTGGCGGGCGCCATGGAGGTATACGAGCAGCAGACCTCCTGGCCGCTGGTGCTGGAACACAGCAAGACCATCGTTATCTGGGGCTCCGATCCCATCAAGAACCTGCAGGTGGGCTGGCTGGTGCCGGATCACAGCGTCTACGACTACTGGGCGCAGTTGAAAGAGAAGGTGGCCAAAGGCGAGATCCGGGTGATCAGTGTCGATCCGGTCAAATCCAAGACCCAGAAGTACCTCAATTGCGATCAGGTGACCCTGAATCCGCAGACCGACGTACCGCTGATGCTGGGCATCGCCCACACCCTCTACAGCGAGAAGCGCCACGACGAGGCGTTCCTGAAGAACTACACCACCGGCTTTGACAAGTTCCTGCCCTACCTGCTGGGCACCAGCGATGGTCAGGTGAAGGATGCCGAGTGGGCCGCCGCCATCTGTGGCGTACCAGCCGAGACCATCCGCGAGCTGGCCCGCGCCATGAGCAGTGGTCGTACCCAGCTTATCGGCGGCTGGTGTGTGCAACGCATGCACCACGGCGAGCAGTACGCCTGGATGCTGGTGGTACTGGCCTCGATGATTGGCCAGATCGGCCTGCCGGGGGGCGGTTACGGCTTTGGCTGGCACTACAACGGAGCGGGCACCATCACCTCCAGCGGCCCCATCATGTCCGGTTTCAGCTCGGTAATTCCCGGGGTCAAGCCGCTCCATGACGGCGACTGGAAGGGCTACTCCAAGTACATTCCGGTAGCCCGTTTCGTCGACTGCATCCTCAATCCGGGCAAGCAGATCGCCTTCAACGGCCAGACCATCACCTACCCCCACATGAAGATGGCGGTGTTCTGCGGCAACAACCCGTTCCACCACCAGCAGGATCGCAACAAGATGGTCGCGGCCTGGCGCAAGCTGGAAACCGTGGTCAGCATCGATCACCAGTGGACCGCCAGCTGCCGCTTCGCCGATATCGTGCTGCCCGCCACCACCACCTATGAGCGCGATGACATCGAGCAGTGGGGCTCCCACTCCAACGCGGGCATTCTGGCCATGTACAAGGTGGTAGAGCCGCTGTTCGAGGCGCGCGATGACTACGACATCTTCGCCGATCTCTGCCGTCGCTTCGGTCGCGAGGCCGAGTTCACCGGCGGCAAGAGCAAGCTGGAGTGGATCCAGAGCATCTATGACGACGCCCGCCTGCAGGGCCGCGGCATCGGCATTCGTCTGCCCCGTTTCAGCCAGTTCTGGCACGGCGAGGGCTTCGTCACCTTCCCGGCGGGCCAGCCCTGGGTGCGCCACGAGTCGTTCCGTCAGGAGCCGGATCTGGAACCCCTCGGTACCCCGTCTGGCCTTATCGAGATCTACTCCAAGACCATCGCCGACTACGGCTATGGGGATTGCCCGGGCCATCCGGTCTGGATCGAGCCCTACGAGCGCTCCCACGGCGGACCGGGCAGCAAACAGTACCCGCTGCACCTGCAATCCTGCCACCCGGACAAGCGGCTGCACAGCCAGCTCTGCTCGTCCGACAACTACCGAGCCACCTACACGGTGCAGGGTCGCGAACCTGTCTATATGAATCCGCAGGATGCCAAATCCCGCGGCCTCAAGGACGGCGATCTGGTGCGGGTGTTCAACGGTCGCGGTCAGGTATTGGCTGGTCTGGTGGTGAGCGATGATTACGCCCCTGGCGTAGTCCGGATACAGGAAGGTGCCTGGTATGGCCCGCAAGAGGGCGGCAAGGTGGGTACGATCTGTACCTACGGCGATCCCAACGTGCTGACCGCCGACATCGGCTCCTCCAGCCTGGCGCAGGCCACCACGGCCCATACCGCGCTGGTGGAGATCGAGAAGTTCCGCGGGCAGGCACCTGCCGTCACTGCCTTCGGCGCGCCGGAATCGGCCAAGGGCATCGACCCCATGTTCCCGGCACTCTGACCCCGGGGGGACGAAAGCGCCCCCTTGAGTTTCCTTTATTTTTAAAGTCGTTAGAATCGGGAGCCATCAAGGCTCCCGATTGCCATCCACGGAGGAAAAATGCAGGAATTTATGGCTACCAGCGAACGCCGGGCCGAACTCTACTGGTGGTTCTCCACCCTGTTCGCCGCCGAACTCAGTGATGAGCAGATCGCCGAATATGACACCTATGACGTGCGAAGCTTCCTGAAAAGCCTCTCCACCCTGGATCCGATGCGCGAAGCCGTGGCCGAGCTCAACGATGCCATCGCCCGCCTGCTGGTGCGCCCGGATCGCCAGCTGGAACTGGCCGCCGACTTCGCCGGCCTGTTTCTGGTGGATCCCAAACAGGGCGCCCTGCCCTACGAATCGCTCTACCGCGGCGAGGCCAAGCTGCTGATGCAGGCCCCGATGGCCGAGATGCAGGCCCGCCTCGATCGCCTCGGTATCAATGTCAGCGATAAATACAAAGAGCCTGCCGACCATCTGGCAATCGAGCTGGATCTGATGGGCAATCTCATCATCCGTGGGGCGGAAGCCAAGAGCGCGGCCGAGCGGGAACGCTGGCTCGACGAGCAGGAAGCGCTGCTGCACGGTCATCTGCTGGGCTGGTTTGACAAGTTCGAAAGCGCCTGTCGCGCCGCCGACCGGTTTGGCTTCTACGGCGCCAGTGCCCGTCTGCTGGGGGTCTTCCTCAAGATGGATGCCAACTACCTCTCTCTGGTCAAACCGGCACCGTCCGCCGACTGAGGCCGCGATGAAGACAGCCCTGCTTCTGATTGCATGCTGGCTGCTGGCCCTGATCCCGCTGGATCAGGGCATTACTCCGCTGATCGCGCTGCTGTTCAACCCGGATCGCGAGCTCTACGGCACCGCTCAGCTCACCGGCTTTGCTGGCATCCTGCTCACCCTCTACCTTGCCAATCTCGGCGTCGAGGTGGTGTTGCGCCGCCGCTTCCAGATTGCCGGCATGCTGGCGCTGCTGGCCGCCTGGATCGACTTCATCAACAGCAGCGGCAGCGAGTCGCACTTCCTGCTGCTCTACCTACTCGCCCTCCCGTTCCACCTGCTCGGCTGGCTGGTATTTGTGCGCGGTATTCAGGCATTTGGCCGAGAGAAAGGCTAAAAAATAGCCAACAATATTGCAAATCATGACAGCCAGGTCAGGCACTTCCCAGTCATTACAAGCACATCGGTACAGCTCCCCGTAATATTTGCTTACATTCAGCTCCCGTTCAGTTTTACAAAAGCCGATATAGTGCCGCTCCTTTCGCCACACTACACAGGAGCAATCATATGCCTCCACAGGATGCGCGCATCACAGGCCTCGATCTGTTGCGCGGGCTTGTCATCTTCATGGCCGTCTTCGAGCACTACACCGGTTACCTCAACTACTGGTACATCGATTTCTTCAATCGGGAACATGCCTTGTGGGACAGCTTCTATGTATCACACAAGGCAATGGCGGGACACCTGCTCCCCATGGATCAGCTGACAGCACACGCATCAGCCTGGTTAATCCCCTGGGTCAGCCAGATCTACCTGGCCTTGGCCGCATTCAACCTGAGCCGCCGCGATCAGGCCAGCTTCAAGCCGCAGCTGGGCAGCAAGCTGGCCCTGTTTGCCAGCATCATACTGATGCTCTATGTCGAAGGGTTGGTCATCGCCCCCAACTTCGGCGAGGCCATCTCGTTCTACCCGGTCATGCTCTGGATGTGCCTGCTGGCGCTCTTCTCCATGGTGTATGCCAGGTTCGGCATCCGCGGCATGCTCCTGCTGACCCTTCTAAGCCTGCTACTGGATCAATTCGGCGTACAGGATCTGCTCGGCCATATCGACAGCTGGATGAAGCTGCACGTTCACCCCGACTATGAGCTGGATGCCCGTCTCGACCTCTTCATGGCCAGTGGCTGTTTCGGCTTTCTCTATGGCTGGTGCTGGCATCAGCGCCCACAATGGCGAGATCGCCTCAACCGTCTGGTACTGACGCTGTCGCTGGTGGCGCTGGCCATCTATCTCATGTTCGGCGAGACAAGCACGGTCGAGCTCAACGACATCTACGCCAACGAACACGAACTGGCGCTGGACATGATCGGCCGAGCCGGGATCTGGGGTATGGAGTTTCTGGTGATCGGTACCGTGCTCTGGCTACACCAACACAATATCCGTCTCTGCTGGCGACCACTCAACTGGATCGGCATGTACTCGCTGACCGTCTTCATCTTCCACAAGAGCATCTTCGTGCACCTATGGGGCCCCTTGCTACTGTGGTGGACCGCCCGTCAGGGCACCATACTGCCCAACAGTTTTGGCCTTATCATGTTGCTCTGCACCGCCAGCATACTGCTTATTTATGCTTTCCAGCGCTCCGGCATCATCTGTCATCTGATGGGAATGCATCAGGATCGGGACTGGGCGCGGCTATATGGCAAATAAGTATTGGCTGTCGCTGCTAATACTGGTGACGCTACCATTGCAAGCAAAGGAGTTGTTACTGGGCAGCAGCTGGCAACTGGATAGTAACCAGGCCAGTAGTAACGCAACCCAGCACAGCCAACTCTGGTGGGGTTATGAACGGGAGACCCAGGTTGGGCTCCTTTTCACTAACGGAAGCAGTGCCGGGCTGGCACTACCTCTCTATGAAAAGAGTTTTATCGCCTTGGGAGTTGGATCCATGCCAGTGGTTGATAGTACCCGTTTCAGTGCTATGTGGCGCCTGGGATGGCAGCTGGATGATGACCATCAATTGACGTTGTCCCAGCTCGTCGACCTCACTGGCCGTTATGGCCAGCTCTGGTACATGGAGCACAGCCTGCCGCTGCCGGCCGGGCTCTCCCTCAACCTCTGGCTGACCCGGGGCAGTCAGGCCCACATGGCTGCTTATGATGCTCATGAAGGTTGGCGAGACTGGGGGCTAACCCTGGAGCACAGCTGGGCTTGGCAAAAGTGGCAACTCGACGCAGAAGCGGGTGCCAAGCAGTGGCTCATCCAGGGTTGCGATTGGCAACCAGTCGTGAACCTGACCCTGAGCTATCGCTTCAGCTGGTAACACTCACACCACAGGCAACTTCCACGTTTACCAGCGCCCACCTATCTTGGGTCCAGCCAAATGAAAACGCACAGACAGTCAAACCCATCGCATCATTAGGCTCTACAATGCAACTGCTTCCTGCAATCAGGGGGATATCCTGTTGCTGCGCACTCCAGGTTTCCTGACCAAATGGCAACATGCCAACCATGTTGCCAAATTCCATTACAACAGAGTCAATCATCGTCAGCCCTCTTTGCCAGCAAGCCGCACAGCTCAAGCACTAACGCTCTGATCGCGCATGATAAACATCCTCTGTTAGCGACATAACGCTCTCTCGGGATGTCAAAAGGACCACGGTAGCAAGGGCTTGCAACTCAGGCTGAACATCTGTGCCCACAAGCCCTTAACAGGGGAAGAAGGGATTATCTATTGGTACGCAACGTCAGGTCGACTGCGTTCATCAAAGGATGATGATGTCATTGGTGCCGCAGGGGAAAATCCCCTGGCGATAGATATGACTATCTGCCAAACGTCAGGGTGGGAACACCACCATCATCCCGCTCATTGAGCATGCGTGTGAGCGGGGAGTCGCCCGAATAACGGGATCCAGGCTCACTGAGGGAAAATTTGGCCCCCGGTTTTTTTGCCTGCCATGCGTTGCCAAGCTCATCGGCAACCCGATCCCGCACTGTCTGTGACGGCTCCTGATGCGTAATCACAAACTCTTTGGGGGGCTTGTCTGCCAGAACAGGCACATCAAACTGCCAGAGGGATGCACAGAGCAATAGAGAGAACATAACTACCTCCATCCATCAAAGTCCTCCTTTTTACCCACTCACCACCTGAGTGTCACCCATTACCCTGTAACCAAATGTTGCTGTCTATCCAAAAGTCTAATTGCCCCCATCAGCCAAAGGTATAAGTTGTTACTTAATTATTAAAAGTATGTATTCAAAGGAGTGAGTGATGAGCGAGAGCAAGGTCTATCCGGTCAAACCCCATATCAGCAACAGCGCCCTGCTCGACAAGGGCGACTACGCCGCCATGTACCAGGCCTCCGTCGAGGATCCCGATACCTTCTGGGGTGAACAGGGCAAAATCCTCGACTGGATAAAGCCCTACACCAAGGTAAAAAACACCTCCTACGATCCGGGCCATGTCTACATCAAGTGGTTTGAAGATGGCCAGCTCAACGTCTCCGCCAACTGCCTCGATCGCCATCTCGCCGAACGGGGTGACAAGGTCGCCATCATCTGGGAAGGGGACAACCCCGCCGAAGATCGCAAACTCACCTACCGCGAGCTGCACAGCGAAGTGTGCAAGTTTGCCAACGTCTTGAAAGCTCAGGGGGTTCATCGCGGCGACGTGGTCTGCCTCTATATGCCCATGGTGCCCGAAGCCGCCATCGCCATGCTGGCCTGTACCCGCATCGGCGCGGTGCACAGCATCGTCTTTGGCGGCTTCTCGCCGGAAGCACTGGCCGGTCGCATCATCGACTCGGGCTCGCGCATCGTGATCACCGCCGACGAGGGACTGCGCGGTGGCCGTCCGGTGCCACTCAAGAAAAACGTGGATGAAGCGCTCACCAACCCGGATACCCAGGTTAACAAGGTGATCGTGCTCAAGCGCACCGGCGGCAATGTCGCCTGGCACAACCACCGCGACATCTGGTGGCATGAAGCGACCGCCACCGTCAGCAGCGACTGCCCGCCCGAGGCGATGAACGCCGAAGATCCGCTCTTTATCCTCTATACCTCCGGCTCCACCGGCAAACCCAAGGGGGTGCTGCACACCACCGGCGGCTATCTGGTCTATGCCACCCTCACCTTCAAATATGTGTTCGACTACCACGAAGAGGACATCTACTGGTGTACCGCCGATGTGGGCTGGGTCACTGGTCACTCCTATCTGGTCTACGGGCCGCTCGCCAACGGCGCCACCACCATCATGTTCGAAGGGGTGCCCAACTACCCGGCCACCAACCGCATGAGTCAGGTGGTGGACAAGCACCAGGTCACCATCCTCTATACCGCCCCCACTGCCATCCGCGCCCTGATGGCCAAGGGCAACGAAGCTGTCACCGGCACCTCGCGCCAGAGCCTGCGCATCATGGGCTCGGTGGGTGAACCGATCAACCCGGAAGCCTGGGAGTGGTACTACCGCACCATTGGCGATGAGCGCTGCCCCATTGTCGATACCTGGTGGCAGACCGAAACCGGCGGCATCCTGATTACGCCGCTGCCCGGCGTCACCGACCTGAAACCGGGCTCAGCCACCAAACCCTTCTTCGGGGTGCAACCTGCGCTGGTCGACAACATGGGCGAACCGCTGGAGGGGGCCACCGAGGGCAATCTGGTGATCACCGACTCCTGGCCGGGTCAGATGCGCACCGTATTCGGCGATCACGAGCGGTTCGAGCAGACCTACTTCTCCACCTTCCCCGGCCGCTACTTCACTGGCGACGGTGCCCGTCGCGATGCCGATGGCTACTACTGGATCACCGGACGGGTGGATGATGTACTGAACGTCTCCGGCCACCGCATGGGTACCGCCGAAATTGAATCGGCGCTGGTGGCCCATCCCAAGATCGCCGAAGCCGCGGTGGTGGGGGTTCCTCACGAGATCAAGGGTCAGGGCATCTATGCCTATGTCACCCTGATCGCCGGGGAAGAGCCGAGCCGTGAGCTGCACAAAGAGGTGAAGGAGTGGGTGCGCAAGGAGATCGGTGCCATCGCCACGCCAGATGTCATTCACTGGGCGGAGGGGCTGCCGAAGACCCGTTCCGGCAAGATCATGCGGCGAATTCTGCGCAAGATCGCCACCGGCGAGACCGACAGCCTGGGGGATATCTCCACCTTGGCGGATCCGGGCGTAGTAGACAAACTCATCCGCGAGAAGTCGGAAGCAGCCTGATCCCGCTTCGTTTGTTGCTCGACAAAGCCGGCCCTGTGCCGGCTTTGCTGTTTCTACAGCGGTACAAACGGCCTGAGCGGCTGAAACTGGGTGCACAGGGAGGTGACGCTCAATAAATAGCCAGATGTAGAGATTAGACCAGTAAAATGCTGCTAATTTTCACGAAATCAATATAATTGCGAAATCTGTGTGCCAGGGCACACCGATTTGCGCAGAAAATGGCTAGATTTCAGGTAGTCCACAAGATAGCTGACAGATAGCAGCATGATCATCGAGGATGCACTCAATATGTCGCAACATCGCCGAATTCTCCTGCTCAACGGTCCAAACCTGAATCTGCTGGGCAAACGGGAACCGGGTATCTACGGCAGCAAGACGCTCGATGAGATCGTCGCCGATCTGAAGCTCAACGCCAGCGAACTCGGTGTCACTCTGGAACATCTGCAATCCAACGCCGAACATGAGTTGGTCAGCCGCATCCATCAGGCCATGGGTCAGGTGGATTTCATCATCATCAATCCGGCCGCCTTCACCCACACCAGCGTCGCCATCCGCGATGCGCTGCTGGGTGTCGCCATACCCTTTATCGAGGTTCACCTGTCAAACGTTCATGCCAGGGAGCCGTTTCGTCATCACTCCTATCTGTCTGATGTCGCCAAAGGGGTCATTTGTGGTCTGGGGGCCGATGGCTATCAATTCGCTTTAACCGCGGCCGTGCGCCATCTGCACGCGGCTTGATAATCACTGATCAGATAAAGAAGAAAGAGAATGCTAATGGATATCCGCAAAATCAAGAAGCTGATTGAACTGGTTGAAGAGTCCGGCATCGCCGAACTGGAGATCTCCGAAGGTGAAGAGTCCGTTCGCATCAGCCGCAACTTCGCAGGCCAGGTCACTGCCGCACCGCAGATGATCATGCAGCAAGCAGCCGCTCCGGTTGCCGCTCCAGCCGCCGCCCCGGTTTCCGCTGCGCCGGCCGCAGATGCCGCACCGAGCGGTCACCTGATGCGCTCTCCCATGGTTGGCTCCTTCTACCGCTCCTCCAGCCCGGAAGCCAAGCCGTTCGTGGAAGTGGGTCAGCAAGTCAATGTCGGCGATACCCTGTGCATCGTCGAAGCCATGAAAATGATGAACCAAATCGAGTCTGACAAGGCCGGTGTGATCAAAGCGATCCTGGTTGAAAATGGTCAGGCCGTCGAATTTGACGAGCCGCTGTTCATCATCGAATAAGGGAAATCGCCACCCATGTTGGACAAAGTAGTCATCGCCAACCGCGGTGAAATTGCCCTGCGGATCCTGCGCGCCTGCAAAGAGCTCGGGATCAAGACAGTGGCCGTTCACTCCACCGCCGACCGGGAGCTCAAACATGTGCTGCTGGCCGACGAATCCATCTGTATCGGCAAACCAGCCAGTACCGACTCCTACCTCAACGTTCCGGCTATCATCGCCGCCGCCGAGGTGACCGGTGCCGTGGCCATCCACCCGGGTTACGGCTTCCTCTCCGAGAACGCCGATTTTGCCGAAGTGGTCGAAAAATCCGGCTTCATCTTCATCGGCCCGCGCGCCGAGACCATCCGCCTGATGGGTGACAAAGTCTCCGCCATCGAAGCGATGAAGAAGGCAGGCGTACCGTGTGTACCGGGCTCTGACGGTCCGGTGGACAACGACACCAAGCGCAATGCCGCTATTGCCAAGCGCATCGGCTATCCGGTGATCATCAAGGCTGCCGGTGGCGGCGGTGGTCGTGGCATGCGCGTGGTACGCAGCGAGGCCGAGCTAGCCTCCGCCATTGCCCTAACCAAATCCGAAGCAGGCCAGTTCTTCAAGAACGACATGGTCTACATGGAGAAGTACCTGGAAAACCCGCGCCACATCGAAATTCAGGTGTTGGCAGACGGCCAGGGCAACGCCCTCTATCTGGGCGAGCGCGACTGCTCCATGCAGCGTCGCCACCAGAAGGTGGTGGAAGAGGCGCCGGCACCCGGCATCACCGCCGAAATGCGCAAGTTCATCGGCGAGCGCTGTGTGCGCGCCTGTATCGAGATCGGCTACCGCGGTGCGGGTACTTTCGAGTTCCTGTACGAGAACGGCGAGTTCTATTTCATCGAAATGAACACCCGTATCCAGGTTGAGCATCCGGTCACCGAGATGGTCACCGGTATCGATCTGATCAAGGAGCAGCTGCGCATCGCCGCCGGTCAACCCCTGTCGATCACCCAGCAGGATATCCGCATCCGTGGTCATGCCATCGAGTGCCGGATCAACGCGGAAGATCCGGCCACCTTCATGCCCTCTCCGGGTCTGGTGCAGCGCTTCCACGCGCCGGGTGGTCTGGGCGTGCGTTGGGACTCCCACATCTATGCCGGTTACAAGGTACCGCCCCACTATGATTCGATGATCGGCAAGCTGATCTGCTACGGCGAGAATCGTGACATTGCCATCGCCCGCATGCGCCATGCGCTGGACGAGCTGGTAGTGGAAGGGATCAAGACCAACGTACCGCTGCAAAAAGAGATCATGAAAGACGAAAACTTCCAGCACGGTGGCACCAATATCCACTACCTGCACAAGAAGTTAGGTCTGTAAGGATCGCTGATAGAGACCCGATGACATTGCACGGTGGCAGTACCAACGCCCACTATCTGCACAAGAAGTTGGGTCTGTAAGGATCTCTGATAGAGACCGGACTTCCGGTGGAAGTCTGCTCCGCAAGGAGCCTCTGCTGAAAAAGGGCCATGGCGACATGGCCCTTTTTTGTTATCCTTGCGCCCCTCAAAATTGTCGGAGGCCAAGGTGAACCGTTTTGCTCTCGCCCGCCGGGAAGCAGCTTTCTGCCTGCTGCTGACCCTACTCTATTTTCTTGCCTGGTATGGCACGGCTTATCTGATCCCGGAAGAGATCGAATGCTGGGACATTCCCCTTTGGTTCCTGCTCAGTTGCGTGGCGATGCCACTGCTGTTCATCGCACTATGTGCCCTGATGGTGGATCGACTGTTTGTGGATATCCCCCTCGATACCCCAGCCCCTTCCGGCAAGGAGTCATCCCATGAATCTTGAGCTGATGCTGCCGCTCTTCATCTATCTGGTGCTGGTGCTGGGGGTGGGTTTCTGGGCCAGCCGTCATAGAGCTGAAGGCAACTTCGTGCAGGAGTACTTCATCGGCAACCGCAGCATGGGCGGGCTGGTGCTGGCGATGACGCTAGTGGCCACCTACACCTCGGCCTCCTCCTTTATCGGTGGGCCGGGCGCGGCCTACAAGATCGGTCTGGGCTGGGTGTTGCTGGCGATGATCCAGCTGCCCACCGTCTGGCTCACTCTGGGAGTACTGGGCAAGAAGTTCGCCATCATCGCCCGCCGGGTCAATGCGGTGACCATCAACGACATGCTGTGGGCCCGCTATCAGAGCAAGGCAGTGGTGATCCTCGGCTCCGTTACTATCATCCTCGCCTTTATCGCGACCATGGTGGTGCAGTTTATCGGCGGTGCCCGCCTGCTGGAGACCGCCACCGGGCTCTCCTACCAGCAGGGGTTGATGCTGTTTGCCAGCTGTGTGCTGCTCTACACCATCATCGGCGGCTTCCGCGCCGTGGTGATGACTGATGCCCTGCAGGGGATCATCATGCTGATCGGCACCGGCGCCCTGCTGGCAGGAATTCTGATTGCCGGTGACGGCCTGCCGAACCTCATCCACCAGCTCAGGGAGATCGACCCCAAGCTGGTAAGCCCGCAAGGGGCCGGCGACATGCTGACCCAGCCCTTTATGCTGAGCTTCTGGATCCTGGTCTGTGTCGGGGTGGTGGGGCTGCCCCACTCGGCATTGCGCTGTTTTGGCTATCGCGACAGCAAGGCGCTCCATCGCGGCATTCTGATCGGCACCGTTGTCAGCGCCCTGCTGATGTTCGGCATGCATCTGGCGGGCGCCCTTGGCCGCGCCATCCTGCCCGGCATGGACAGCCCGGACAAGATCATGCCCTCCCTGATGATGGAAGTGCTACCCCCCTGGCTGGCCGGAGTCTTTCTGGCGGCGCCGATGGCGGCCATCATGTCCACCATCGACTCCCAGCTGATCCAGGCTTCCGCCACTCTGGTGAAGGATCTCTACCTCAACTATCTGAGTCCAAAGCAGGAGAAGCTGGAAGTGCGCATCCCCCGCCTCTCCCTGCTCTGTACCCTGATCCTCGGCACTCTGGTGCTGCTGGCGGCGTTGCAACCGCCCGAGATGATCATCTGGCTCAACCTGCTCGCCTTTGGCGGATTGCAAGCGGTGTTCCTCTGGCCACTGGTGCTCGGCCTCTACTGGTCGCGGGCCAACGGCCCGGGCGCACTGGCCAGCATGGTCAGCGGCATCGTAAGCTATGGGGTACTCAGTCAGTGGGGGATCAAGCTGGCTGGTCTGCACGCCATCGTGCCAAGCCTCACGCTGGCGCTAGTGGTCTTTATCACGGTCAGCCTGCTGACGGCACCGCCCTCGCGGGAAGTGCGCGAGCTTTTCGGGCAGAAATAATAAAAATATAAATTAGGGGTTCCAAAACTATCCCCAAATAGGTGTTTTCCGGTTAAACTGTGCGCCAAGTCACAGAACGTAGCCGCTGTATGCCCGTTAAAGCCACTCGACAAGTCGTTACTCAAGCCCTGCAGCGGCTCGGTTATGCCCTGCTGCTGCCCGTCTCCATCCTGCCGATGGCGGCGCTGATCTACCGGCTTGGGCAACCCGACGTGCTCGATTTGGCGGTGCTCTCCCTCACCGGTCAGGCGATCTTCAGCCAGATGCCGCTCATCTATGCGGTGGCGATCGCCTTTGGCCTGAGTCGGCAGGAGCTGGGCGGACAGACACTGGCGGGTGCGGTCAACTTCCTGCTGCTCAGCACCGCCTTCAATACGCTTGCCCCCAACCTGCACGCCGACATGATCTGCGGTCTGCTGGCGGGGCTCACCACTGCCATCATCTATCCCTGGGTTCACCAGCAAACCCTGCCCCGCTGGCTGCAGATCGCCAGGGGGGAGTTTCCCAGCCTGCTGGTGTCGGCCTTGGCCTGCCTGCTGATCGCCATCCCCCTCTCGCTGCTGTGGCCGCCACTGGAGCGCGGGCTGACCCTGCTCACCTCAGAGCTGCTTACCACGCCGTTTGGCGCCTTCTGCTACGGCACCCTCAACCGCTTGCTGATCCCGCTTGGGCTCCATCAGGTGCTGGGCAGCGTCATCGGCCTTGGCGAGAGCAACCTGCAGGCGCTGGCCACCGCCCAACCCCTTCATGAAGGGTATGTGGCCGGTCTCTACCCCATCATCATGTTCGGCCTGCCGGGCGCCTGTTTTGCCATCTGGCTGCACCGCCAGCGGATGCAGCGGCTGCCGCAGGGCGGGCTGCTGCTCACCCTGGCGCTCACCTCGGCACTGGTGGGTATCACAGAGCCTATCGAATTTCTGTTCGCCTTTACCGCCCCCTGGCTGTTTCTCGCCCACGCCCTACTGACCGGACTGTCACTGGCGGTCTGTAGCGGGCTGGGGATCAAGGTGGGCAGTTACTTCTCCGCCGGTCTGCTGGATCTGGTGCTGAGCTATCAGGCTGGGGAGCACAGCTTCTGGCTCATTCCGGTCGGTATCCTGTTTTTCGTCGCCTACACCCTGCTCTTTTACCAACTGCTGGAGCGTGCCCCCCTCAGCATGCCGAGCAAGCCCATCGCGGTGGAACATCCGCGCCTTGCCAGTGTTGCCCCCTCAGACCCGCAGATGCTGGCGATCCAGTATCTCAAGGTACTGGGCGGGATGGACAATCTGGTGGCGATGAGTGTCTGTATCACCCGCCTCAGCCTGCGGGTGCGCGATATTTCACTGGTGGATGAATCTCGCCTGCTGGGCCTGGGCTGCCTCTCCTGGATCCAGCTCAACGACCACCAGCTGGTGCTGGTGCTGGGCCCCAGCGCCAGCCTGATTGAAGGGCAGATCCGCATGCTGGCGGAGCGCCAGTCGGTCCCGCTCGGCCTCAAACCCAATCAGGAGTCGGCCAGCCAGAGCAGCTGGTAACTCAGGCAAACGGCAACCGCTCGGCCACGAAATCCATCAGGGTGCGCAGGGCGGGGGCCAGATGCTCCCGACTCGGATAGATTAGGTAGAACGGGTTGGCCGGAATGGGCTGATCCGGCAACACCTTCTGCAGCCGCCCCGCCGCCAAATCCCCTTCACAGACATGGTGGGGCAACAGGGCAATTCCCCCGTCATGAAGCGCCATCTCCCGCAGCGCCAGCAAGCTATTGCTGACACAGGCCCCCTGTGGCCGCCAGCCCCCCTCCTGCAATGGCCACACCGGCATGGCCGAGTGCACCAGACAGGCATAACGACCCAGCTCGCTCAGCTGTTGCGGCATGCCGTGGGCCGCCAGATAGGCGGGCGCTGCCACCAGATGACGCGCCACCTGACCGATACGCCGACAGATGAGGCTGGAGTCTTTCAGCGGCGCCGCCCGCAGCGCCAAATCATAACCTTCCCCCACCAGATCGAGCTGATCGTCACTCAGGGTCAGTTCCAGCACCACTTCGGGATAGAGGGCGCGAAACTCGGCGAGGATCCGGCCAAGCAGCAGAGTGCCGGTTGCCTCAGGGGCGGTGATCCGCACCCGCCCCGCCGGGGCCGAGCGCAGCCGTGCCATCGCCAGATTGGCACTGCGGGCCATTGCCAGCAGCCCCTGACAGTGCTCCACATAGAGCTCCCCCTGCGGGGTCAGGCTCAACCTGCGGGTGGTGCGCTGCAACAGCCGCACCCCGAGCTGGGATTCGAGCCGCGAGATCTTCTGGCTCACCGATGACTTGGGCATACCAAGCAGCTCGGCGGCTCGGGTAAAGCTTCCCTGCTCCACCACGGTGGCGAACAGTCCCATCAACTCCAGATCGACATTGTTCATATATTCAAACAGTCTTTACCGATTACCCATCTTAATCTTGATAATCAACCAGACTAGAGTGAGTGGCAATCCCGAACACAGCGATTTGAAAGGAAAAACCATGAAAGCCATTGCCCTGACTCACTATCTGCCAAGCGACCACCCCGACTGCTTCATCGCCGCCAACCTGCCCGATCCGGTTCCGGGCCCGCGGGATCTGCTGGTGCGGGTCACCGCCACCTCCGTCAATCCGGTGGATACCAAGGTGCGCTCCCCCAAGGCCAAAATTGAAAGCTCGCCCAGGGTACTGGGCTGGGATGCGGTGGGGGAAGTGATCGCCACCGGCAGCGAAGTGACCCTGTTCAAGGCGGGCGACCGGGTCTGGTATGCCGGCGACATCAGCCGTCCGGGCAGCAACAGCGCTCTGCAACTGGTGGATGAGCGTATCTCCGCAATCGCCCCCACCAGCTTGAGCGATGTGGAGGCCGCCGCCCTGCCGCTCACCGCCATCACCGCCTGGGAGACCCTGTTCGAGCGCTTCGCTCTCACCCGCGAGAGCCGTGGCAAACTGCTGATCATCGGCGGCGCCGGTGGCGTGGGCTCCATCGCCATCCAGCTGGCCCGTCAGCTCACCGGTATGGAGGTGATTGCTACCGCCTCCCGCCCCGAGAGCCGCGAGTGGTGCCTCGAGATGGGCGCCCATCAGGTCGTAAACCACCACAAGTTGCAGGAGGAGCTGACCGCCCTTGGCATCACCCAGGTCGATGCCATCTTCTGCACCAACGCCACCGCCGAGCACTGGGCCACCATGGCCGGGCTGATCCGCCCGTTTGGCCATATCTGCACCATCGCCGAATCGAGCGAACCGTGGGATCTCTCCCTGCTCAAGAGCAAGAGCGTCACCTTCAGCCAGGAGTTCATGTTCACCCGCTCCCTGTTCCAGACGCCGGACATGATCGAACAGCACCGCCTGCTCGGCCGGGTGGCGGCACTGGTCGATGAAGGGGTATTGCAGACCACCCTGACCAGAACCATCCCGTCGCTGACCCCGATCACGCTGGCTCAGGCCCATGCCGAGGTGGAAGCGGGCCGCATGGTTGGCAAGCTGGTGATCGACATGAGCGACTTTGCCAACTAAGCCCTCAAACGCACCATGATGGGATAAGTTCACCAAGGAGATGCCCCAAACGGGCACAACCAGCAGCGCTAATGCCAGCCAGCGGCAGGCCAACATCCAACAATCAGCCAAAAAAGAGGCCATTTCGCGAGAAATGGCCTGAATACCTGAACATTGGGGTAACAATCACACACATATCCTTATGCAGGACATATTAGTCTTTGCATCTGGCGTGCCAACTGCAGCATGAATGCGCCAAAACGGCGTCAGTCCATCCTTGAGCAAGGTGCCGACCTTGCTCTTTTTTTGTCTGGCAGACTGTTTACCAGGCAAAGGAGTGCAGATAAAAAAATGCCACCCGAGGGTGGCAGTGAAAGATGACGGAACTTGAGCAAAGCGTTCAGCGAAAACCGGTCGTCTTCGCCTGCATAGAGCAATACAGGAACCGTGCCAATCCGGCAAAAGCCCCCGTATCCCTCCACGTCATGGGCAAACCACGACAGCACTGCCCCATGATGGTAGAATCTCGCGGTTTCACATTTATGAAGAGTCGACGCCATGCCCTGGATACAAATTCGAATCAACGCCACTGCCAAGACCGCAGACAAGGTGAGCAACATGCTGCTGGGGCGTGGTGCCCAGGCGGTGACCTTTATGGATGCCAAGGATGTGCCCGTCTATGAACCCATGCCGGGCGAAACCCCGCTGTGGGGCGAGACCGAAGTGATGGGGCTGTTTGACGCCGAAACCGATCCGGCCCCCACCATCGCCTTCTTCCAGCAGATCTTCGGCGAAAATGTCGGCTACAAGGTCGAGCAGCTGGAAGACAAGGATTGGGTGCGCGAGTGGATGGATCACTTCCACCCCATGCAGTTTGGCGAGCGCCTCTGGATCTGCCCGAGCTGGCGCGATGTGCCGAACCCCGATGCAGTTAACGTGATGCTGGATCCGGGCCTGGCCTTCGGTACCGGTACCCACCCCACCACCGCCCTCTGCCTGCAGTGGCTGGACGGGCTGGATCTGAGCGGTAAAACCGTGGTCGATTTTGGCTGTGGCTCCGGCATTCTCGGCATCGCCGCCCTGAAACTGGGTGCTGCCCGCGTTATCGGCATCGACATCGACCCGCAGGCCATTCAGGCCAGCCGCGACAACGCCACGCGCAACGGTGTCGCCGACCAGATTGAGCTCTATCTGCCGGCCGACCAGCCACAAGATGTCGAAGCGGATGTGGTGGTCGCCAATATCCTGGCCGGCCCGCTGCGCGAACTGGCACCGCTGATCGCCGGTCACGGCAAAGCGGGCAGCCTGATGGCCCTCTCCGGCGTGCTGGAGAGCCAGGCTCCGGAGCTGGAAACCATCTACGGTCAGTGGTTCGAAATGGACCCGACCGCCGTCAAGGAGGAGTGGTGCCGCCTCTCCGGCCGCAAGCACGGCTAAGCGCGGGCAACATAGACGCCAACCTCATGCCATCAGGGCTCCCGTTCGGGGGCTCTGATTGTTTTGGCCTACCGAGCTCATCCAGGTCCGTGAGCATGGGCTTGATCGCCCTCCCTTCTGATTGTGTTCGTTTGAAAACAACAGACACCTTTATTCCGGTAAGATAGCGGTCCGAGCCAACGCAACCGAGAAGGATTTCTTATGCGGATTGCCATTCTGGATGACTATCAGGATCAGGTGCGCCACCTCCCCTGCTTTGCCCTGCTGGCGGGTCATGACGTCACCATCCTCAACCAGAGCGAACCCGATACAACGCGCCTTGCCGCCCTGCTGGAAGGAATGGAAGCACTGGTGCTGACCCGCGAGCGTACCCGCATCGACGAACAGCTGCTGATACAGCTTCCCACCCTTAAACTCATCAGCCAGACCGGCAAAATCAGCCAGCATATCGACCCGGCACTATGCCAACAGTACGACGTTGCCGTGGCAGAAGGAGTCGGCAGCCCTATTGCTCCCGCCGAGCTCTGCTGGGCGCTCATCATGGCAGCTTCCCGCCATATACCTGCTTACAGCCAGGCGTTAAGCCAAGGCCAATGGCAGCAATCTGGTGACCTCGGTTTGGGACGCACACTGCATGGGCTGACGCTCGGCATCTGGGGCTACGGCAAGATAGGCCAGCGGATCGCCCGCTATGGCAAGGCATTTGGCATGTCGGTACTGATATGGGGCAGTGAGGCTTCGCGCAGGCATGCCGAGCAGGATGGCTATGCCTGCGCCTCCAGCAAGGAGGCTCTCTTCAGTCAAGCCGATATCCTCACGCTGCATCTGCGCCTGAGCGAGACAACCCGCGGCGCTGTTACCCGCGCAGATCTGGCCCGCATGAAAGTTGACTCTCTGCTGGTCAATACCAGCCGTGCCGAACTTATCGAGCCGGGCGCCCTCTATGCAGAGCTAAGTACCCATCCTGGAAAACGGGCCGCGCTCGATGTATTTGACATCGAGCCGGCGACACAGGAAAGCGAGCCCCTGCTGCGCCTGCCCAATGTATTGGCAACGCCTCATCTCGGCTATGTGGAGCAAAACAGCTACGAACTCTACTTTCGCGTGGCGTTCGAGAATGTGCTGGCCTTTGCCGAAGGCAAACCTGCCAACCTGGTTCTGCCCGTATCGGGTGGGTGATCACGTTACTTCTGTCGTATTGGCGCCAATATCCAAATCCCTGGCAGATAAAGGAAAGCAACCTTCATGAGCGAATACCAGAAGATGATTAGCAGCCAACCGTACAACTGCATGACACCCGAGCTGGCCCAGTTGCGCCGGGAGGCGGCACGGCGCTATCGCCGTTTCAATCTGGCGGAAGAGGAGACAGAGCAGCGGACACTACTGGCGGAGCTGATTGGCGAACTGGCAGAGAATGCCTTCATCTGCCCGCCCCTCTACTGCACCTATGGCCGCCACATCCACCTGGGCAAGGACTCCTACATCAATATGGGAGCGACCCTGCTGGACAATGCCCCCATTCGCATCGGCGCCCATGTGATGATTGGGCCAAACGTGCAGATCTATACCGCAGCCCATGCGCTGGAGGCCGACGAACGGATTCAGGGCACAGAGACGGCGCTGCCGGTCACCATTGAAGACAAGGTCTGGATTGGGGGCGGCGCCATCTTGCTGCCCGGCGTCACCATAGGGCGGGAGGCGATCGTCGGCGCGGGTGCCGTAGTCACCAAAGATGTACCGGCCGGTGCTCGGGTAGTCGGCAACCCGGCCCGGATCCTGCCAGCCAAAAACAGGGCATAAGGCTGCCAACCGGGCTGCATCTTGATGCCGCCATCAGTTCACAACAGCCCCGACACCCCATAAAAAAATAAAGCCCAATGTCACGAAGACGTTGGGCTGTTAAAAGGTGCTACGGAATTGCGACTCTCATCGCAGAAAAATTAGAAGGAGTGCCCTTCTAAACTGGCAGGGAGATATTAGCGAATGCGCAAACGTTTTACATAGTGAAATACCACAGGATTGCGAGGTACATCGCACTATTTAAATAATTACCTGCTATGGCGCGCGCAGCCTCTTTGACCCATTTATTTTCCCCAATTTCTCTGGTTACTATTCACGGTTAAACAGAAAAGCCCCGATTTCTCGAGGCTTTGCATCTCTCAACCGCAACGTGGCCGAAAAGTCAGAAACGGCGGACAAACTCATCGAGCGGCAGTTCGCGCAGTTTGCGTGCTTCCAGCATGGGGGTACCGAGATAGAGGAAACCCACCAGCTGATCCTCTGCCGCCAGTCCCAATCCCTTGTTGATCTGCTCATCGAAGATAAACCAGCCGGAGCGCCAGATACCGTTGAAACCCTGCGCCTGCGCCGCCATCTGCATCGCCATCAGGGCGCAACCTGCGGAGAGCTCCTGCTCCAGTTTTGGCACCTTGGGGTGAGCCTGATAACGGGTTGCCACGGCGACGACCAAGGGCGCCCGCAGCGGCGCTTCGCTGCACTTCTTGATGCTCTCTTCATCTTCACCGCGAGCACGGGCCGCGTCCGCCAACAGCTTGCCCAGCCGCTCGCGCCCCTCCCCTTCGAACAGAATGAACTGCCAAGGGGTCAGGGTACCGTGATCCGGCGCGCGCAGGCCCGCCTTGAGGATATTGTCGAGCACCTCACCGCTCGGGGCGGGATCGGCGAGACGGCCACAGGAGTGGCGATTGAGCAACAGGGTGAGGGCATCCATGGGCAATTCCTTCTCTGGGGCAATGATGGCGCTACCTTAGCACAGCACCGAATGAAGAAAACCCCTGAGGCTCAGGGGTTTATCGCACTAAAAAGGGACAAGAGGGCACAGTTGGCTAGATGATCGCAGCCAGCTCGGCCCCTTGCCGGATAGCACGCTTGGCATCCAGTTCGGTAGCCACGTCGGCTCCGCCGATGATATGCACCGGCTTGCCTGCCGCCTGCAACCCGGCCTGCAGTTCTTTAAGGGGCTCCTGCCCGGCGCAGACGATAACCTGATCCACCGGCAGACACTGCTTGGTCTCGCCCACCTGAATGTGCAAGCCCTCGTCATCGATCCCCAGATATTGCACCCCGGAGAGCATCTGCACCTTGCGGTTCTTGAGCACGGTACGGTGGATCCAGCCGGTTGTCTTGCCAAGTCCGTCACCCACCTTGCTCTCCTTGCGCTGGAGCAGCCAGATCTGGCGCTCGGGGGCGTCGATTTCAGGAGCCGTGAGGCCACCGCGCTCGCCAAGCTGTTTGTCGATGCCCCACTCCTTGAGCCAGTGATCACGGTTCCCATCGGCATCCGTCTCCACCTTCTTCTCTACCCTTTTCTCCACAAGGAATTCGGCCACATCGAAGCCGATGCCGCCTGCACCGATCACCGCCACCTTCTGGCCGACCGGTTTGTGATCCCGCAATACGTCGAGATAACTCATCACCTTGGGATGTTCGATGCCCGGAATATTGGGGGTGCGCGGACGAATACCGGTAGCGAGGATCACCTCGTCAAAACCGCCGCCGAGCAGGCTCTCGGCACTCTGGCGCTGGCCCAGATAGAGCTCTACGCCGCACTTCTCCAGCCGTTTGGCGAAATAGCGCAGAGTCTCGTGAAACTCCTCCTTGCCCGGGATCTGCTTGGCGAAGTTGAACTGGCCGCCGATTTCGCTGGCCTGATCGAACAGGCTCACCTGATGACCGCGCTCGGCAGCGTAGCAGGCAAACGCCAGCCCGGCCGGGCCCGCCCCCACGACCGCCAGCTTCTTGGGCTGGGGCACGCGGCCAAAGGTCAGCTCGGTCTCGAAGCAGGCGCGGGGATTCACCAGACAGGAGGCGCGCTTCTGCTTGAACACATGGTCAAGGCAAGCTTGATTGCAGGCGATGCAGGTGTTGATCTCGTCCGCCCGGTTCTCGGCAGCCTTGATGACAAATTCGGGATCCGCCAGGAAGGGGCGCGCCATGGAGACCATATCCGCCTCGCCACCCGCCAGAATGCGTTCGGCCACCTCGGGGGTGTTGATACGGTTGGTGGTAATGAGGGGCACCTTGAGGTGTTTTTTCAGCTCGGCGGTCACCCAGCTGAAGGCGCCGCGCGGCACACTGGTGGCGATGGTGGGAATGCGCGCCTCGTGCCAACCGATGCCAGTGTTGATCAGGGTCACCCCCACCGCTTCCAGCGCTTTGCCAAGGGCAATCACCTCTTCCAGGGTCGAACCCTGTTCCACCAGATCCAGCATGGAGAGGCGGAAGATAATGATGAAGTCGGTGCCGACCCGCTCGCGGATGGCGCGGACAATCTCCACCGGGAAGCGCATCCGGTTTTCACTGCTGCCGCCCCAACCATCGGTGCGCTTGTTGGTGCGCTCGCAAATGAACTGGTTGATGAGATAACCTTCCGAGCCCATCACCTCGACGCCGTCATAACCGGCCGCCTTGGCCAGCGCTGCTGTAGCCGCGAAGTCGCGAATAGTGCCGCGGATCTGCCGCTCGCTCATGGCGCGCGGTTTGAACGGAGAGATGGGGGCCTTGAGGGCGCTCGGCGCCAGACTGAACGGATGATAGGCGTAACGACCGGCATGGAGGATCTGCAGCGCTATCTTGCCCCCCTCCTGATGCACGGCGCTGGTCACCTTCTTGTGCTTGCTCACCTGCCAGGGGAAGCTCAGCTGGGAGCCGTGAGGTACCAGCCGACCGCGCAGATTGGGGGCAATGCCGCCGGTGACGATAAGACCGACGCCACCGCGGGCACGCTCGGCGTAAAAGGCGGCCAGCTTGTCAAAACCGCCCTTCTCCTCTTCGAGGCCGGTGTGCATGGAGCCCATCAACACACGGTTGCGCAGCTGGGTAAAACCGAGGTCAAGGGGCGTCAGCAGATGGGGATAGCGACTCATGATGCCTTCCTCTTTAAGGCCAGGGTGCATGGAACAACGCCCAACACCCGGTTGCGCAGCTGGGTAAAACCAAGATCGAGCGGGATCAGCAGGGTCGGATAGCGGCTCACGATGCCTCCAGTTAATTTTTTGTTATCAAACTGAGGCTAGAGTAAAGAATCGAAAATTCTTTTTCAAACAAATGTTTGGACAATTTTTCAGCGAACAGCCGTGCCCTGAACGAAGATAGGCGGGATCCGCCAGTCGGAAATGGCAATTTCGCCCGCAACTGGTTAATAATGGCTCTTCTCTACCCATTAACAGGGCGATAACGCGACTATGTCTATTTTCAAAGGTCTGGGTTGGTTGTTCCGCAGCCTGTGGCGCCTGCTCAATTTCACCCGGCTGATGCTGGTCAATCTGCTGTTTCTCATCGTAGTGCTGGTCATCGTCTTCAGCGTCAGCCAGAAAGAGGCGCCCAAGGCGCCCATCGAAGGGGCGCTGACCCTCAATCTCAACGGCGTGCTGGTGGAGCAACGCTCCCAGACAGATCCCACCGTACAACTGCTGCGCCAGATGGACAGCAGCGACGAGCAGCCGAGCGAGATCGTTCTCTCCGACCTGCTGTGGGCCATCAAGAGTGCCAAGGATGACGAGCGCATCAAGGCACTGGTGATCAAGCCACAAGGGCTGCAGGGAGCCAACTTCACCAAACTGCAGGAGGTGGCGAGTGCCATCGACTCCTTCCGGGAGAGCGGCAAACCGGTGATCGCCATGGCCGACTTCTACACTCAAGGCCAGTACCTGCTAGCGGCCCACGCCGATCACGTGCTGCTCAACCAGAGCGGCGCCGTGGTGATCGAGGGGCTTGGGGTCTACCAGACCTACTTCAAGTCGGCGCTGGAGAAGCTCAACATCACCCCGCACGTGTTCAAGGTCGGCACCTACAAATC
The DNA here is from genome assembly GCF_049175135.1 of Aeromonas sp. 600724. Classification (NCBI taxonomy): domain Bacteria; kingdom Pseudomonadati; phylum Pseudomonadota; class Gammaproteobacteria; order Aeromonadales; family Aeromonadaceae; genus Aeromonas; species Aeromonas sp. 600724. The sequence continues at coordinate 225,763 of NZ_JAAKUM010000005.1, forward strand.
CTTCGTCGAACCCTATACCCGCGACGAGATGTCCCCCGAGAGCAAAGAGGCGAACCAGCGCTGGCTGGATCAGCTGTGGCAATCCTATGTGGCTGACGTAGCCGAGCAGCGAGAGATCGAACCCGAGGCGGTCGCGCCGGGCAAGGATCGCTTCCTCGAGCTGCTGCGCAAGGCCGGTGGCAATGCCGCCAACTACGCCCTCGACAACGGGCTGGTGGATCAGCTGGCCACCCGCGATGAGATGACCCAGGCTGTTATTAAAGAGGTGGGTGAAGCGGACGATCACGGCTGGAAAGGGGTCGGCCTGAAAGAGTATCTGGCCGCAGTGCCCGAACAGTATCCCCAGAGTGGCAAGGATGAGGTGGGTCTGGTGGTCGCCAGCGGCGCCATCATGGATGGCGTCCAGCCTGCCGGTACCATCGGCGGCGACAGCCTCTCCGACCTGCTGGCCGATGCTCGCCGCGATGACAAGATCAAAGCCGTGGTCCTGCGAGTTGACAGCCCCGGCGGCAGCGCCTTCGCCGCCGAGCAGATCCGCGCCGAGCTGCTGGCCCTGAAACAGGCAGGCAAACCGGTAGTGGTCTCCATGGGCAGCTATGCCGCATCCGGTGGCTACTGGATCTCCGCCGATGCGGACAAGATCTTCGCCTCCCCAACTACTCTCACCGGTTCCATCGGGGTATTCGGCATGTTTGCCACCATCGACAAGGCGTTGGCCCAGTTCGGCGTGCATACCGACGGGGTTGGCACCACAGATTACGTCGGCGTAGGCCCGACCCGCGCCCTGCCGGATCACGTCGGTCAGGCCATCCAGCTGAGCGTGGAAGATACCTACCAGCGCTTCATCGGTCTGGTGAGCAAGGGCCGCGGTCTGAGCCCGGAAGAGGCCGAGAAAGCGGCCGAAGGCCGAGTCTGGACCGGCGAAGATGCCAAGGCCCTGGGTCTGGTGGACGAGTTCGGCAATCTGGATGACGCCATCAAGGCCGCCGCCGAGCTGGCCAACCTCAAAGAGTGGCAGGTGACCCCCATCGAGCAGGAGGAGTCCACCAAGGACAAGTTCCTGCGCCAGCTGTTTGACAGCAGTGCCCAAGTGCTGGCCCCCCAGTTGCAAAGCTGGCTGCCGGCAGGATTTGGCAAGGCATTGGTGGAAGTGAACCGCAGTCTCGACCCGCTCACCCGCTTCAACGATCCGCAAGGCACCTACGCCTTCTGCCCGGTCTGTGTGCAGTGATTCTGCCTGGGTAAAACGCTGACTCGAGCCCAGAAAAACGGCGACCATAATGGTCGCCGTTCAGCGTGATGAGAGCCCCTGGGCCCAAGCCAAGGGGTTGACCTCATATCGACATGGTCAATGCACGGACTGCGCCTTGCGCAAAGCCTCCAGCCGCTTGACGTCGAGATGACCCCCTTGACTCTTTCAGCCCCCAAGAGCACCGCCTGCTCAACATCGATAACTACTTCTCTTTTTACTTCAGCCGCGACAAGGTTCACTCCTGCTGTTAGCCCGAGAATGGTCGAACAGCCATTGACTCATCGGCATTAACCCCATGGGCGGCCCTCTTTTTTCTCCTGTGTCCCGTCCTGAATATGGTTTACACCTTTCCCCCCCAATACATGGAGAACCCGATGGGACAAGGTGTGAAACGGACACAGCGCGATTACTCACTGACTTTTAAACTGGCACTGGTCGA